>JAFQVE010000448.1 GCA_017408185.1 Oscillospiraceae bacterium
AACGGAATTGAAATCGCAGAACAGATGAGCTCACTTCTTGCTGATGCCCTTTCAATTTCTGCAAAGGATGTTGTCGTCGCGTCCACAGGCGTTATTGGACAGCCTCTTGATATTGAACCTATAAAGAAAGGCATTCCTGCGCTTGTAAAGGAGCTCTCGGTTTCCGGCGGAGAAAATGCGGCAGAAGGAATAATGACAACCGATACAATAAAGAAAGAAATCGCAGTCGAGTTTGAAATCGGCGGAGTTACTTGCAAAATCGGAGGTATAGCTAAGGGAAGCGGAATGATTCATCCCAATATGGCAACAATGCTTGTGTTTATCACAACTGATGCCGCGATCTCTTCCGAAATGCTTTCAAAAGCACTTTCTTCCGATATTGCAGATACCTTCAATATGGTAAGCATTGACGGTGATACTTCCACAAACGATATGGTAACAGTCCTTGCAAACGGTATGGCAGGAAATCGTGAAATCACATCTGAGGGCGAAGATTTCAGCGCATTTATGAAAGCTCTCAATACCGTTACGGTTCATCTCTGTCGTATGATTGCGGCAGATGGCGAGGGCGCAACGAAGATGCTTGAGTGTAACGTCAGCGGAGCAAAGGATATCGCAACAGCAAAAACAGTTGCAAAGAGTGTTATCTGCTCAAGCCTTCTCAAAGCTGCAATGTTCGGTGCGGATGCAAACTGGGGAAGGGTCCTCTGCGCAATCGGATATAGCGGTGCGGATGTTGATGTAAACCGTGTTGATGTTTCTTTCAAGAGTGCAAAGGGTGAGATCGTCGTTTGCAAAAACGGCGCAGGCGTAGAATTTTCCGAGGAAAAGGCAAAAGAAATTCTTCTCGAAAAAGAAATTGATATAAACGTATCCGTCGGTGACGGAAAGGGTATAGCAACAGCTTGGGGCTGTGATCTTACATATGATTATGTAAAGATTAACGGCGATTATCGTACTTGATTTTTAAGGAGTGGAATTACGATGGAATGTATTTTTTCAAATGCAGAGCGTGCAGAAGTTTTAACACAGGCTCTTCCTTATATTCAGCAGTATAACGGCAAAATCGTTGTGGTAAAATACGGTGGAAACGCAATGATAGACGAACAGCTCAAACAGCAGGTTATGGAAGATATCGTTCTTCTGTGGCTTATCGGAGTAAAGGTTGTTCTCGTCCACGGTGGCGGTCCAGAGATCAATGACCTTATGAAGAAACTCGGAAAAAAAGCAGAGTTTGTTGACGGTCTCCGTGTTACGGACAAAGAAACCGTAGATATAGTCCAGATGGTTCTTGCAGGTAAGGTTAATAAAACTCTCGTAAACCTTCTTGAAATGAAGGGAGGCAAGGCTATGGGTATTTCCGGTATGGACGGAATGCTCATTGAAGCAAAAATCCGTGATGAACGTCTCGGTTATGTCGGCGATATAACAAACGTCAACATAAAGCCTGTTATGGATCTTCTTGAGAAGAACTATATTCCTGTTATATCAACCCTCGGTTGCGACAGGGAGGGAAATGCATATAACATCAATGGTGATACTGCGGCGGCTCATATCGCAGGTGCTTTGAGTGCAGAACGTCTTATTATGATGACAGATATAGCAGGTATTCTCCGTGATAAGGATGATCCGTCAACCCTTATTGCGGAAATGACAGTTTCCGAAGCCGGGAAGCTTTATGATGAAGGTGTTATCTCCGGTGGTATGATTCCAAAGGTTGATTGTTGTATCGAAGCTATTCGTGAGGGGGTTAAGAATGTAACCATAATGGATGGCAGAGTTTCACATTCAATCCTTATGGAGCTTCTTACCGATGAAGGCGCAGGTACAATGGTAACTGCAGGCTAAAAAGAAAGAATTTGGTGATATAAATGAGCAATCTTACAGCTATAGATAAAGCATATGTGGCAAATACATATAACAGATTCCCTATAGAAATATCCCACGGAAAAGGTGCTGTCGTATACGATACAGACGGCAAGCGTTATATTGATATGGGAACAGGTATCGGCGTCACGGCATTCGGTATAGCCGATGATGAGTGGAAGAATGCAATAGTTTCTCAGCTTTCCAAGGTTCAGCATATGTCAAACCTTTATTATACAGAGCCTTGTGCCGAACTTGCAAAGCTTCTCTGTGAGCGTACCGGATTTAAAAAAGTGTTCTTTGGCAATTCCGGTGCCGAGGCAAACGAGTGCGCAATCAAGACTGCGCGGAAATATGCCGCTGATAAAAAAGGTGAAGATTATTATACAATAATCACTCTTGAAAACAGCTTCCACGGAAGAACAATAACAACTCTTGCGGCGACGGGTCAGGAACATTACCACGAGCTTTTTAAGCCCCTTACACCGGGATTTGTTCACACCCCTGCAAACGACTTTAAAATGGTGAAAAAGCTTGCGGAAGAGCACAAAACAGCCGCTATTATGATAGAATGTATTCAGGGCGAGGGCGGTGTCCTTGTTCTTGATGCTGATTTCGTAAAGAAAGTAGCAGAATATGCAAAGGAAAAAGACATTCTCCTCATTGTCGATGAGGTTCAGACCGGTAACGGAAGAACCGGTGAGCTTTATGCATATATGAACTATGGCATTATGCCCGATATTGTCTCAACAGCAAAGGGAATAGGCGGTGGTCTTCCTCTCGGTGCTGTTCTTATGGGTGAAAAGGTTGAGAGCGTTCTCGGCTTTGGCGACCACGGCTCCACATTCGGCGGAAACCCTGTGTGCTGTGCCGGTGCGTTGAGCATCCTTAAGAGGATTGACGAGAAGCTTCTTTCCGAGGTGAAAGCAAAGAGCAAATATATCTTTGATGAGCTTTCTTCCTGCGACGGAGTAGAATCCGTAAGCGGTATGGGCTTTATGATAGGCATTAAGACCCAAAAGCCTGCAGGTGATGTTCTCAAAGAGTGTATGGCAAACGGCGTTCTCTGTCTTACTGCAAAGGATAAGGTGAGACTTCTTCCGTCTCTCAATATGCCTATGGAAATAATTGAAGAAGCTGTTGCAGTCATCAAAAAAGCGTGTGCTGAATAGTAAAAAGGAGAAAAGGTTATGAATTTAAAAGGTAAAAGCTTCTTAAAGCTTCTTGACTTTACACCTGAGGAAATTGCGGAGCTTATCGAGCTTTCCGATATGTTCAAAAAGAAGAAAAAGAATGGTATTCCTCATAGAATGTGCGAGGGCAAGAATATAGCTCTTGTTTTTGAAAAAACAAGCACAAGAACCCGTTGTGCCTTTGAGGTGGCAGCAGCTGATCTTGGTATGCATCCCGTATATCTTGATCCGTCGGGTTCACAGATAGGTAAGAAAGAGAGCATTGCAGATACTGCAAGAGTTCTCGGCAGAATGTTTGACGGTATTGAATACCGTGGCTTTGGTCAGGAAATAGTTGAAGACCTTGCAAAGTATGCAGGAGTTCCCGTATGGAACGGACTCACAAACGAATTCCATCCCACACAGATTCTTGCCGATTTTCTTACAATCCGTGAGCATTGCGGAGATCTTAAGGGAAAGAAGCTTGTGTATATGGGCGATGCACGTTACAATATGGGAAATTCCCTCATGGTCGGTTGTGCAAAGATGGGAATGCATTTTGTGGCTTGTGCACCGAAAAAGTATTTCCCCAATGAAGAGCTTGTAAATACCTGCAAGGAAATTGCAAAGGAAACAGGTGCAGTTCTTGAATTTATCGAAGATCCCATAGTAGCAACAAAGGGTGCCGATGTAATCTATACCGATGTTTGGGTTTCGATGGGTGAGCCTGCAGAAGTCTGGAAGGAGAGAATTGATGACCTTCTCCCGTATCAGGTAACAATGAAGCTCATGGATAACGCAGGTGAGAAGTGTCGCTTTATGCATTGCCTCCCCGCTTTCCACGACCTTAATACCACAATCGGAAAAGAAATTTACGATAAATACGGACTCACCGCAATGGAAGTAACAGACGAAGTCATAGAAAGCGACCGTTCAATTGTTTTCGACGAAGCGGAAAACCGTATGCACACAATCAAAGCTGTTATGGCGGCAACTCTTTAATTTAATAATTAAAAAACATTCGACTTTGAGTTTTCAGAAGTCGAATGTTTTTTTGTTTATTTCATAATTTCCGTTGCAAGGGAAATAAATCTCTTTGCGGCGTGGGAAATGTATTTGTTGCGGCGGTATCCTATGGAGAGAATACTGCCTTTTTTTACATTCATCGGGCGTGTGATGACGGGACAATTCTCGGATGCTATGAGGATTTTGTGCCTTTTAAAAAACATTTCGGGATAAACGGTTACTCCCATTCCTTTGCAGGCAAGCTCAAAAAGAGTCTCAATGTTTTCGGTCTCGAGAATAGGTTTTATTTCGCAACTTTCACGACCCATATATTCGTCAAAGGTGTCACGGATGCGATTGCCCTTTGTGAGAAGGAGAAAGGGGAGGTTTTTTAATTCCGAAATATCCATTGCTTCGGAAGTCAAATAGGACGCCTTATTCTTTGGTATAACGAAATATAAACGCTCTTCCATAAGCTCAACGGTTTCAATTTCCGGATGAGGCTTTAAGTCCGTGCCTATATACAAATCAATATGACCGTGAAGCAAAAATTCTTCAAGCACCTGTGAGTTGTTTTCGGAAATGCTGACCTTTATGAAAGGATTCTCTTTGCAGAAACGAGGAAGAATTTCGGGGAAGAATACAGCTCCTCTGGTATAGGAAATCCCAAGCCTTAAAGACCCTTGTTCGGAGTAAGTTAAATCTGAAAATTCGTTTTCCATATCATCTTTCAGAGATAAAAACTGCGATGCATAACGGTATAACTGTTCTCCTGCGTAAGTGAGTTCAAAGCCTGCTGTGCGATCAAAAAGCTGTACTCCATATTCATTTTCAATTTTCTTGATATGACTGCTGAGTGACTGCTGGGAAATGTGCTCCTGTTCTGCAACACGTGTTATATTCTTTTCTTCTGCAACACGGACGAAATATCTGAGATTTAAAAAGTTTATCAAAATACTCACCTCGCACTTTAGTATACCACAACTATTTGATTGTGTCTATTACAAAACAAAAAGTGTTTTACTTGTGGTGAATTGATGAGTATAATTAAAAGCGTTTTGAGGTGATATTACATATGAAGCAGCATATCAAGGATTTTACTTTAATGACAGCGGGAACATTGGTAACGGCGCTCGGTATTTATTTTTTCAAGATTCCTAATAATTTTTGCACCGGGGGAGTCAGCGGAATCTCTGTAATATTGGGACATATATCTTCTGCGGTGTCACCGGAGAGTATTATTGCCTTTCTCAATATCGCATTTTTGCTTATAGGGATAATGTTTATCGGACGTGATTTTAGTTTTAAAACAACATATTGCAGTATTATGCTTTCAGTCTTTGTCTTTCTTCTTGAGATAGTAGTTCCTATCAATAAACCATTGACAAATCAACCTTTGTTGGATTTATTCTTTGCGATTTTTCTGTCAGCTCTCGGCAGTGCACTGCTTTTTAACTCTGATGCATCTTCCGGAGGCACAGATATTCTGGCAATGATAATCAAGAAGCATTCAAGCTTCAATATTTCTAAAGCGTTGTTCTTTGCCGATGCCGCCATAGTTATGTCAACAGCATTTGCTTTTGGAATAGAAACGTGGCTTTTCTCTCTTGTGGGATTTATGGCGAAAATTGTCCTCACAAACTATATATTGGAGGGAATTCATCTTTCAAAGTACTGCACGGTGATTACTTCACCTGAATATGAAGAGAGCGTGTGCAAGTTTATAACAGAAAAGCTTCATCGCAGCGCAACTGTAAACAACTCTTATGTGGGAGTCTACGGCAAAGAGAAAAAGAGCGTTTTTCTCGTGGCACTCACGGGACGTCAGGCATCGGAACTTAAACGTTATATGAAAACCGTTGATACAAAGGCGTTTATTGTTGTGAATAATACCTGTGAGATAAGCGGAAAAGGTTTTAGGGATATGATATAAAAAAATCACCGTTTGAGAATTTCTCAAACGGTGATTTGCTATGCTTTTTGAGAGTGGGGGGATTAGTACATTCCCATACCGCCGTCACCCATGCCACCGGGCATTGCAGGTGCAGCAGCCGGCTCCTTCTTTTCTGCAACAATGCTCTCTGTTGTGAGAACCATTGAAGCGATTGAAGCGGCATTTTCGAGTGCACTGCGTGTAACCTTAGCCGGATCAACAATACCTGCCTTGATCATATCGCAGTACTTGTTTGAAAGAGCATCGAAGCCATAGCCTGTTCTGCGGCTATTCTTGATCTTGTCGAGAACGATAGAACCGTCAATACCTGCATTTGCGGCAATCTGACGAACCGGCTCTTCGAGTGCCTTTGCGATGATGCGAACACCTGTGCGCTCATCGCCCTCTGTCTTGGAGATAAGCTTCTCGACAGCGGAGATAGCGTTTACATAAACTGTTCCGCCACCTGCAACAATGCCTTCCTCAACAGCAGCACGTGTTGCGTTGAGAGCATCCTCGATGCGGAGCTTCTTTTCCTTCATTTCAACTTCTGTTGCAGCACCAACCTTGATAACTGCTACGCCGCCGGAAAGCTTTGCAAGACGTTCCTGAAGCTTTTCACGGTCAAAGTCAGATGTTGAAGCTTCAATCTGAGTGCGGATCTGACCGACACGGGATTTGATTTCGTTTGCATCACCTGCACCGTCAACGATGATGGTGTTCTCCTTGTTTACCTTTACCTGACGTGCACGGCCGAGCATCTCGAAGGACGCGTCCTTAAGCTCAAGACCGAGCTCGGAGGTGATGACCTGACCGCCTGTGAGAATAGCGATATCGCGGAGCATCTCCTTGCGGCGATCGCCGAATCCGGGAGCCTTTACCGCAACACATGTGAAGGTGCCGCGGAGACGGTTGAGAACGAGAGTGGTGAGAGCGTCGCCCTCGATATCCTCGGCAATGATAAGGAGCTTTTTGCCGCTCTGTACGATCTGCTCGAGGATGGGCAGGATCTCCTGAATGCTGGAGATCTTCTTATCGGTGATAAGGATGTAAGCATCGTCAAGAACAGCCTCCATCTTATCGGTATCGGTAGCCATATAGGGGGAGAGATAACCGCGGTCAAACTGCATACCCTCAACTACCTCGCAGTAAGTTTCGGCAGACTTGGACTCCTCAACGGTGA
>JAFQVE010000449.1 GCA_017408185.1 Oscillospiraceae bacterium
GCTCTTCTCATTGCGGCGGTCATCATTCTTCACACTGTTTTTTCTGCGGAGTGCAAACGCCGCGGGGAAAGAACTCTTGACCGCTCGGTTTCCGCATCTGTCACGCACGCCATCGTTCTGCGCAACGGTGCGAAAATGAAGCTCTCCTCCGACCGCCTTGTTGTCGGTGATGTGGTCACGCTCAAGCCCGGGCGTGTTGTTCCTGCGGATTTGCGCCTTATATCAACAGAAAACCTTGTTATTGATGAGAGCTCCCTTACCGGTCGCGCCCGCGCGGAAAAAGACTGTGACTATCAGAGCACAAGCGATGTCCGCATAGAGTTCCGCGACAACTGCGCCTTTGAAGGCACGGTTGTTCTTGAAGGACGCGGTGACGGCGTTGTCACTGCAACGGGTATGTCTACCGAAATGAGCCGTCTTACGCTCCCGCTCGATGTTCCGGAGAAAGACACCTCTCCGTCTTTCTCACGCATAGAAAAGCTTACGCGTCGGTTAAGTATTATAACAAGCCTCGCGTGCGTTGCGGTTTTTGCAATATCTCTTGCATATGACGCAGGTTTTATGACGGCGCTTCTTGCCTCTGCTTCCCTTGCAGTTGCCGCCATTCCCGAAAGCTTCGGTACAATCGTTCTCACAAGCCTCGCCCGCGGTGCGGAAAAGCTCCGCTTGGAAGGCTTTTCGGCTAAGAATATGCGTGCCGCGGAAATGCTTGGCGAGGTGAACATCTTCACCACAGAGCTTCCGAAAATGGGCGTTGCGGCTACATACTCAAGCGGGCGTATCCATTCCCCGCAGGAGGAGGATACCGTTCCGTTTCTTGAAGGACTTCTTCTCTGTGAGCTTAAAAACCCGTCGCTGTATGCTTTTGCATCGCACAAGTGCGATGCGGAAAACGTAGCGGCAAGCTTTCCACGCATCGGTGAATATATGGGCGAGGTTACCACCACTCTCCACCGTGCCGGAGAAACAACGATATCCTACACCGGCGGAAACGCTGCAGAAATTCTCTCACGTTCAAGCCTTATATGGGATTTCGGGCGCGTGAGAACGCTCACGGCCTCCGACCGTGAGGAAATTGAAGAGTGCATCCGCACATTCGAAGAAGAAGGTTACACACAGACAGCGCTTGGGCTTCGCTCCGGAGATGATGTTCCGTGTGACTCAAACCTTATTTTCCTCGGCATTGCGGCAACACGCGCAGAAGTAAATGAGGCGGCAAACCCCGACACCGCGGCACTTAACGCGGCAGGCGTGCGCGTGCTTCTTCTCACCGAGGGCGATGCGGAAAAAGCGCGCCTTGGCGCAACCGCACTGAAAATTCCGTGCGATAACATAATCTGCTCACGCGAGCTTTCCTCGCTCTCCGACGAAGATATTTCCGAGCGGATAAACGATACCTTTGTTTTTGCGTCTCTGCGCGCGCAGGACAAGGTGCGTATAATAAATGTTCTCAAGTCCTATGGCTATTCGGTTGCATCCGTTGGCGACGGAATATCCGATGCGCCGGCACTTGATGCCTCAGATGTCGGTATGAGCGAACTGCACGCGAGCGATGCGGCAAAAGACGCTTCCGATGTCGTTTTTGACGGCAGCTTCTCTGCCGACCGCGCGATAATCCGCGGCAAAATCATCCGCACCAACATTCGCCGTGCCGTAACGTATCTCGCCGCGGCAAACACAGCTGAGCTTATATGCGTTCTCCTGTCTGCCGCATGTGGCTTTGGTTTCCCGCTCACTGCACTCCAGATTCTTCTTGTAAATCTTATCACGGACACCTTCCCCGCTCTCTTGCTTGTGCGCGGTGGCTTCCTTCAGAAAAATCCGTCCCGTATGGCATACATCTGGGGTACGGTTCTCGGTCTTTTAATGCCGTTTGTTTTCCGCGTGCTGACTCAGTCAACCGGACTTTTCCTTGCACAGTGGATTACCTTTGCTGCCCTCACAGTCGGTGAGCTTTTACTCGTGCTTCCGATGTATTTTGCAGGGCGCAGAAAGTAGGTCTTTTACTATGGCTTCGGAAATTGAGCTTAAATATGCTCCGCCCGCGGATTTGCGGGCGGAAACGCTGTTTTTGGACAGCATCATTGCACCGTTTTCCGCAAACCGGCGCAGATTTGATATGCACACGGAGTATCTTGATACAGAAAACGGTGATGCAAAAAAGTGCGGCATAACGCTTCGCCGCCGCTTTGAAAACGGAGAGAGCGTGCTTTACGCAAAGTGCAAAAGATACGATGCAGATGCACTGAGCGTACGCGGTGAATGGCGCGTAATCAGCGATGATATCGTGAGCGCGGCAAAGCTTTTGTGTGATGCCGGCGCACCGACTAAAAAGCTTTGCGAACTTCCGCTTTCGGTCTCGGCTTCGGTTCGTTTTGTTCGCGAAGAGATTCTCGTCACGCCGTATGACGGATTTTCGTTTTTGCTGTCGTTTGACGACGGCGTTTTCGGGGAAAACACACACTTTACCGAAATTGAGCTTGAGCTTGTTTCGGGAAGCGAAGAAGAGCTTGTTACCTTTGGCAATGCCCTTGCAAAAAAGTATTCGCTCACACCCGAAACACGTTCTAAATATTCACGCGCGATGGAAGTCGCTCACTCCTAAAAACAGCCTCC
>JAFQVE010000450.1 GCA_017408185.1 Oscillospiraceae bacterium
GTTACATCCATTGCGGAAAAACTGCGCCGTGCGCGTATGTTTGCGGCTAAAGCGAAAGGAGGCATAAGTGTTCAGGGACCGAAACTTTATGAATACGCAGGCCAGCTCACTATGTTTGAGCAGGCAGGATGATTTGGGAGGAACGATAAAAGATGAAATTTAATGCCGTAAGAAAAGAATTGGCGGAGTGTCTCAAGACAATGATTAAAACGGTGCAGAGAACCAATGCCGTCCGGGAGCTTCGCGGTTTTCTTGTGGAGGCGGATAAGAATCAGGGGTTTGTTTGCATAACCGCAAGCAACGCAGAGTCCGCAATCCAAAGAAAAATCAGCGCAGAGATCGAGTGCGACGGCGGCTGTATCATTGACGCGAAAGCATTGAGCAGTATCATCGGCATTATTGGCGGAGAGCTTGTATGCTTTGAAAAGCCGGAGGAAGGAACAGTCACAATTCAATCCGGCTCGTGTGTATATACGGTGCAGGTGTTGGAGGAAAAACTGTATCCGTGCCCGCCGTTGCCGCTGCCCGACAGCACGGTAACGATATCCGGGCTTCGGAGTATGTATGCAAAAACAAGCTCGTCGGTCATAAAGAGCGATGAGCTGCAACCGCTCTCGGGTGTCCATGTCGACATAAAGCCTGATGGGATTTCCGTGGTCGGTGCAAATCAGGGCGCAGTGTCAGTAGCATCGCGGCGTATGGCGTGCGGCGGAAGCGTTTCGTTCACGCTTTCAAAGCAGGTGTTCTCAAACCTCGCCGCCGTCGCAGGTGACGGTGAGATTGAGGTGGGCATCAGCGGTTCGTATGCGGTATTTATGAAGAAAGGCGTACTGTTTTGTGCAAAGCGTTTGCCGGGTGAATATGTGGATGTTGATACGCTCATAAGTTCAGTAAAGCCCGCACTTACTGTGAAGACGGAATGTGATGAGCTGAAAGCTGCGCTGCTTGATATATGCGGCGTAGCAACGGTTGGAAACGACTCGTCATATATAAGTCTAAAGTTCGGTGAGAATGCGATAGAGATATCAACGCAGAATGCTGCCTGCGGCGGTGAGAGGACAGTCGGCTGTGTGACAATCGACGGAGATGCAGGAAAGAGCTTCCACTACTCCGTCAGCGCAATGCGCGATGCTCTTAAAACTGTTGACGGCTCGCTCATAATGCAGGTGGATGAGCGCGGATATCTTCTTGTGTTCGACCGCGAGAATAAGTATATGACGGTTCCGGTATCACAGCACGCGGTAAAAAGGAAAGCGGAAGCAATTCGCGAAAAGCGCACAAAGCACTGCGCTGAGCAGAAGGTCGCATAGAGAAAATTTACGGAGGTACATAAAAATATGTTGTTTACAAAGATGAACGGAATTATTGATGAGGTAAATGCAAAAGTATCAGAACGCGAAGAGCTTGCGGAATGTATAGCACTGAGTCTGCTTTCAGGTAAGAATCTCTTCATCCTCGGTGACACGGGTCAGGCAAAAAGCTTTTGCATAAACGAGTTTCGCAAGCGCATAACGGGCGCAAGACAGTTTGAACGCCTTATGTCAAAACAGACGGATGAAGAGCAGCTGTTCGGTCGCCTTGACCTTGCAAGCATAATCCCCGGAAACGCATCCGAGGCAGAGCTTTCAAAGAATGCGACTTATGCCGATTGTATGGAAGAGCTTCGGGAGGCTTATGAGAAATATGAGGCGGATAAGAGTGAGGAAAATCTCCGCAGAGCCGCAGAGACCGCAAAGCGAACGGAGGTAATACGCCATATACTTTGTATGCTGAAAAGCGATAAGCCGAGAATGATAACCGACGGTAAAATCCCCGACAGCCACATAGTATTTTTAGATGAGATCTTTAAGTCGAATGA
>JAFQVE010000451.1 GCA_017408185.1 Oscillospiraceae bacterium
ATCCCATCGGGTAAAGCGGTACTATCCGTAAAGGTTGTTGATGTATTCTTGCCTTGACCAGCCGTGTTCGTTGTACACGTCGGATACTCTATCCTTACTCCCGACATGTTGGCAGCAGTTTCAGTTTCAGCAGATGCAAACATTGTCGGCATTACAGCGATAACAAGTGTCAATGCAAGAAACAATGAAACTGCCTTTCTTAAAAATTCTTTTCTCATTTTAATTTCACCTCCTGAATATATGAATTTCGGATTTTATGTCAATAATTATATCACTTTCTTTTTCTTTTTTCTCGTACGATTTGCCAAAACTTTATTTTCAATGAACTTTATTTTGTTTTGTTAAATAATACGAGATAAAAACGCGGTCTTGTGATATAATCTTGATGTATAAATCCGCAATCAATGTATGAATCCGTAATCAGCCGCGGATCAAAAGGGTTGATAGAAAGGAGTAAGGTATATTCGCAAATGGCATCAAAACGAGCCATCTTCGTTATACCGGGATAAGAAATGAACATCGAAAAAGGAACTATGCGTTTTGGTTTTAAATGTAGTGAAAATGTGAAGGTCACAATAAATAGCATTTCAGACAAAGATGGCATAGCACTCTATGAATTGAAAGCTGTGTACTCAGAGGAGCAGATTCCCGAAAAATTCACAGTTACTTTCGCCATTCCGGATGCAGATATATATTCGGTCTGGAGTCCTTCGTGGACACCCTCATCAAGATTTGACAGACGCCTCGGCCCTAACTGGGCAAAGCGGGCATCTACTTCCCGTCTTGCAGCATGGATGCCACTTCACGGACTTGTGTCAGCTGACGGAAAAAACAGAATTATGCTTGCTCTATCCGATGCAAAAACCCCGTTGGCTATACGCACGGGAGTGCGCGAAGAAACTGCAAATGTTGAATGGGAGATTGATTTCTTTACGATCAAGGTGGCACCGCTCAAAGAATACAGCACAATCATCCGCATAGATACAAGAGATATCGCTTATTATGACTCCGTTTATGATGTCGTAAATTGGTGGGAGAATGAGTGCGGATATGCCCCTGCATATATTCCCGAACACGCAAAGCTTCCTATGAATTCACTCTGGTACAGCTATCATCAGCAGCTCGATGTCGATGATATTATCAAAGAATGCGAGCTTTCAAAAGCCCTTGGCATGGATACTGTTATCATTGATGATGGCTGGCAGACCGATGACAACGGCCGTGGATATCGTTTTTGCGGAGATTGGGAACCCGCTCCCGCAAAAATCCCGGATATGAAGCAGTTTGTTGACAGAATTCACGCAACCGGAATGAAAGTAATACTTTGGTATGCAGTTCCGTTTGTTGGTGATAAATCCAAAGCATACACACGTTTCTCTGATATGTTGCTTGATGAAACCGGCAATAACTCTACTCACTGGGCATTTGACCCAAGATACAAGGAAGTCCGCGAATATCTTATAGAAACATTCACAAGAGGTCTCAAAGAATGGGGACTTGACGGCCTTAAGCTTGATTTTATTGATACTTTCGCTCTCAAGGGTAAATCGCTTGAATATGATGCCCGCCGCGATTATCAGTCAATTGAGGATGCTGTAGACAGACTTATGACTGATGTAACTGACGCACTTCGAGCAATAAAACCCGATGTTCTTATTGAGTTCAGGCAGTCTTATGTAGGTCCCGCTATAAGAAAATACGGAAATATGTTCCGTGTTGGCGACTGTCCGAACGATGCTTTCACCAATAGACAAGAGATAGTGGATCTTCGATTCACATCAGGCAACACAGCAGTACATTCCGATATGATTATGTGGAGCATGAAAGATGATGTCGAAAGCGCAGCACTTCAGTTTGCAAACATCCTCTATAGTGTTCCTCAGATTTCGGTAAAAATCGCTACTCTGCCGGATGACCACAAGAAGATGCTTGAATATTATCTCCGTTTTTGGAAAGAAAACAAAGATACTCTTATGGAAGGAAAAATACTTGCAGCAAATCCCGAAAGTTCGTATAGTCTTGTTTGTGCAGAAAAGGATGGCAAGGCAATATTTACCTCTTATACTGACATTGTTATAGACTGCAAAGCATACAACGAGATAGTTGCCGTAAATTGCTCTCGTTCAAAAACGTTAATACTCAAAAATGCAGCAGGAAAACTCTACAATATAGTAAATTGCATGGGTGAGACTGTTTCTGAGGGCAAGATTGACAGTAATCTTTCAGAGGTCAAAGTTCCAAAATCAGGAATGATATTTGTAAAATGATATTCTTAATATCTTGAACTTCAACCGAATTTTGTTAAACAACACGAAACAACGCTATATTTATATGACATAATCACACCAAATAAAGGTCATTACGACACAAAGCCTTTAAGGAGGAAAATGAAACGAAGAAAGCTTTTAATGCACAAATCTGAAATCCGCAAGCTTGCCGTGATGCAACGCGCGAGATTGACAGAGTGCTCAAGGAGCAAAAACGATAAAGGAACTAAAGACAATGATATATGAAAAGATTTTTTTAACGGATGTTTTTGACGGCATAACGACCGATGCAATGCTCACAACATATGTCCGTTCAACAAGTCCGGCGATTGAGCCTGACCGCAAGCGCGCAAGCATTCTCATTTGCCCGGGCGGTGGATACGGTGCTGTAAGCGACCGTGAGAATGAGCCGATTGCTCTTGAGTTCGTTTCCAGAGGCTACAACGCATTTGTTCTGCGCTACTCAACAGCCGATATGAATGATGAAAAATACCCGACTCAGCTTTTGGAGTCGAGCGCGGCACTTGCATATATCAGAAGAAACTGCGAAAAATATCATGTAAAACCGGACTGCATTTGTGTTTGCGGCTTTTCGGCAGGCGGTCATATGGCGGCTATGCTCGGAACACTGTGGAATGAAAGCGTTATAACGGAGAGACTCGCCATTGAGTTTGGCGAGAATAAGCCAAACGGCATGATTCTCAGCTATCCGGTTATAACGAATGGTGAGTTTGCGCACCGTGGGTCTTTTAATAATCTTTTAGGTGAGAATGCTGATGAAGAGCTTTTACGCAAATGCTCACTTGAAAACTCTGTCGGAGAGCATACTCCCCCGGCATTCATCTGGCACACGCTTACCGACACAAGTGTTCCTGTTGAAAATTCTTTTCTTTTAGCAAAGGCTATGAAAAATGCAAATATTCCGTTTGAATTGCACATATATCCCGATGGTCCACACGCCCTTTCTCTCGGCACACGGGAAACGCGTTCAACACAGAGTGATATGATAAATCCGCACGTTAATTCCTGGATAAGTCTTTGCGAGCGTTGGCTTGCAAAATTTATTGATAAATAAACAAAAATTTAAGAAGTACCATACATAACATCCGAAGCAAAGCGTTTTGAATAACAGCCCAGAATAACCATACTTTTTCTATCGTTTTTCTTGCTTCTTTCTCGTACGATTTGCCAAAACTTTATTTTTACGAACTTCAGCCGAATTTTGTTAAATAATACGAGATAACGCCGTACGTATATGATATAATCACACCAAATAAAGGTCATATACGACACAAAGCCTTTAAGGAGGAAAATGAAATGAAGAAAGAAATTTACAATATTGCTGTTATCGGTTTGAGAATGGGCTATGCACATATGTGCTCTGTTACTGAAAACAGAAATGCGCGTCTTTATGGCATATGCGATATTGACGAAGAACTGCTTAATGAAAAGAAAGAAGAGTTTCGCCCTGATGTTGCAACAGCCGACTGGCACGATTTTATCAATGATCCGAATGTTGATGCAGTTATTGTTGTAACTCCGGACCAGCTTCATCTTGAAATGACAAAGGCTTTTCTTGAAGCAGGAAAGCATGTTATGTGTGAAAAGCCGATGGCGCTTACCGTCTCTGAATGTGAAGAAATGATGCGTATAGAAAAGAGATGCAATGCGCGTCTTATGGTCGGTCAGGTTTCTCGCTTTGCTCCCGCTTTTGCAAAAGCAAAGGAGATTATAGACTCCGGACTTATCGGAGAGCTGTATTTTGTCGAAAGCGAATATGCGCATGACTACAGTAAATCCCGCGGGGCAGATGATTGGCGTGTAACACCGGAGCGCCACGCTGTTATCGGCGGAGGCTGCCATGCAATTGACCTTCTTCGCTGGATTGCAGGAAATCCGACAGAGGTTTATGCGCTTTCTAACCGCAAATGCCTCACCGATTGGCCGGTTGATGACTGTGCAATCGCTGTTATGAAATTCCCGAACGACGTAAACGGCAAGGTTCTTACGTCCATCGGTTGCAAGCGCAATTACACAATGCGCTCTTGCTTCTACGGAACAAAGGGAACTATCATCTGTGATAATACATCAAGCTTCTTGACATTATTCACAGGCGGCGATGATAAGTTCCTTGGTGAAAGAAAGTTCACCCTTCCTCAGCAGATCCCTGTAAAGCTTGCAAACCACAACACCACTGCAGAGCTTGAAATGTTCCTTACAGCACTTATGAACGATGAGCCGTTTGGCATCAGCCCGATGGAAGGTGCTTCTACCGTTGCTGTTTGCTCTGCTGTTGTTGAGTCATGCGCAAGCGGTCTTCCTGTAAAGGTAAAATACCCGAACATCGACTAAATACAGTTTTCTTTTTCATATCTCAAATATATTTACCAAAGGAGAAGTTCGAGTTCCATCGTACTTCTCCTTTGATAGTGAATTATATCTTCACCCCACCACCTTCACTGGCCATGCAAAGCCTTCTTCGCTGGTTATCGACACATTGTTTGCGCCTGCGTTGCAGTGGATGACGAGAAGGCTTCCGTTATCTTTACGACCTGCAATTATGCCGATGTGTGAGTTATCGGAATATACAGCGAGGTCACCGGGTTTGGCTTCATCCCAAGTTATACGAACACCCTTTGCCGCCTGATTTCCAACGCCGTGACCGATGTAGCTTTCGGAGAATCCGGCGTTGATGAACGCCCAAGTGACAAACCCCGAGCAATCAAGCCCGAATGGACCTACTCTGGATACGAAACATTATCTCTGTCTTGCATATTAAGTTTTGGTGCTGCGTGTCACGCGATGAACACGGGTTCATACATTGCGCCTTATCATATGTGAGATTTTCTATCATAAACAGCATAGCAGATGTGACTTCTATTATAAATGAAACATATGAATAAGTTATCCGAGATCTCGGAAATGTGTAAAAACTGTCATGATTAAGTAAGGCGGTGTAAAAATGGAAAAACTTATAAATTCTTTCATCTCACTTTTCGGAGAAAAAAGTAATATCAGGGTATATAGTGCGCCCGGGCGCGTTGAACTCGGAGGCAACCATACCGACCATCAGGGAGGTTGCGTCCTTGCCGCAAGTGTTTCGCTTGATATGCGCGCGGCGGTTGCGGAAAACGGAAGCAATATCATTCGTGTCAAGAGCGAGGGATATCCGCAGATTGAAATTGATATAACAGATTTGTCCCCTCGCGAGAGAGAAAAAAACACGACGGCTTCGCTCGTGCGCGGCGTTGCGGAGGGAATAGTAAAACGCGGGAAAGTTATTTCGGGTGTTGATATGTATGTCGTGTCCGATGTCCTGCGCGGATCGGGGCTTTCAAGCTCCGCGGCATTTGAGGTTCTTATCGGGACCGCGCTTTCGGATATGTTTGGTGCGGGTCTCTCTACCGTTGAAAGTGCGGAAATCGGGCAGTATGCCGAGACGGTGCATTTCGGAAAGCCGAGCGGACTTATGGACCAGATGGCGAGCTCCGTCGGCGGTATCGTTGCAATCGATTTTACGGAAAGTCCCGCAAAAATTGAGAAAATCGAGGTTGATATAAAAAGCTTCGGCTATGACCTCGTCATAATAGATGCAGGTGCGGATCACGCGAATCTCACGGAGGAATATGCATCCATCCCGCGCGAGATGAAATCGGTCGCCGCATTCTTTGAAAAGAAAATTCTCTCCGAGGTTTCGGAGCGCGAGTTCTATGAAAAAATCGCGGATGTGAGAAAAGAGGTCGGAGATCGAGCAGTTATGCGCGCCGTCCATTATTTCCGCGATTCACGCCGCGCGGTAAAAGAGGCGGAGCTTCTTCGCAGAGGTGATTTTGAAGGCTTCCTCTCGCTCATTTCGGAGTCGGGGGATTCGTCCTTTAAGTATCTGCAGAATATATATGTCGCGGGAGCGGTTGAGAATCAGGCAATGGCATATGCGCTTGCGGTTTGCGAAGAGCTTCTTTCGGGGCGCGGTGCCGTGAGAATTCAGGGCGGCGGCTTTGGCGGAACGCTCGAGGCGTTCGTTCCCTGCGAGATGACGGAAAGTTTCGTTCGCGGAATTGATAATATGATCGGGGAAAATATGTGTAAGGTGCTCACCGTCCGCAAGGATGGCGGAGTGAGACTCGGATAGGAGTGAGAAGTTTATGAAAATAGCAGTTCTTGGCGGAGCGGGATATATCGGCTCACATACGGTAAGGGAGCTTTGCGGTCGCGGCCATTCGGTAACGGTTATAGATAATTTGCAGACAGGATATCGCGCATCGGTTGATAACCGTGCCGAGTTTCTTTGCGGAGATATCCGTGATAAGGAGTTTTTGAGGAGTGTATTTTGCGGTGCGGGCTTTGATGCGGTAATTCATTTTGCCGCGTGCTCGCTCGTCGGCGAGAGTGTCACGGACCCGCTCAAATATTATAACAACAATGTCGGCGGTGCAATATCGCTTCTTGAGGTTATGGTTGAGGCGGGAATTGACAAAATCGTTTTCTCGTCCACTGCCGCAACCTACGGTGAACCCGAGCGCGTCCCGATTCTTGAGGATGACAGAACCTGCCCGACGAATCCTTACGGAGAGACGAAGCTTGCAATGGAAAAGATGTTCCGTTGGACGGGTGCTGCCCACGGAATACGTTTTGTTTCACTTCGCTATTTCAATGCCTGCGGTGCGGATGAAAGCGGTGAAATCGGAGAGGCGCATAACCCCGAATCGCATCTCATTCCGCTTATACTTCAGGTTCCGAACGGAAAAAGAGAAGCAATATATGTCTTCGGTGATGACTATGACACGAAGGACGGAACGTGTGTGCGCGATTATATTCACGTCACGGATCTTGCAGATGCGCATATCCTCGCAGTTGAATATCTCGGAGACGGTGGAGAAAGCGATATCTTCAATCTCGGCAACGGTATCGGATTTACGGTGCGCGAGGTTATCGAAAGCGCGCGTCGCGTCACGGGGCATCCCATTCCCGAAATCGTTTCGCCGCGCCGTGCGGGAGACCCCGCAAGGCTTATCGCATCAAGCGAGAAGGCAAAGAAGATTCTCGGATGGAAGCCGAAACACGCGGATCTCGATGAAATTGTCGGTTCGGCATGGAACTGGCATAAATCACATCCGGAGGGATATGACAGATGAGTGTATATGCAGATATAAATGCGCTTATGCTTTATGCACAGGAGCGGGAGCT
Organism: Oscillospiraceae bacterium; assembly: GCA_017408185.1. The sequence continues at coordinate 7,455 of JAFQVE010000451.1, forward strand.
TATCTCCCCACTTGATGTTACCTATATCAAAAACAGAATTATTGATATACTGAAGCTCGATGAATTTTGCGATGAGGCGCCGTCCGAAAAAAGCCTTGAGGAGATTCTCGTCTCACTTTGTGAGGATGCCGCAGAGCGCGGTGTCATAGGAAGGACACAGACGGAGTTCGACCTTTTTGACACGCGCATTATGGGTGAGCTTACGCCGAGGCCCGCAGAGGTTATTTCAAAATTCTGTGAGCTTTATCTTGAAAGTCCCGAATGTGCAACAGACTGGTATTATAAGTTTTCGCAGGATACGGATTATATCAGGCGCTATCGCATCGAGCGCGATATGAAATGGGAAGCAGAGTCGGAATACGGGGTGCTTGATATAACCGTCAACCTCGCAAAGCCTGAAAAGGACCCGAAGGAAATCGCCGCGGCAAAAAGCACACCCAAGTCGGGGTATCCGAAATGTGCGCTCTGTCCGGAAAGCGAAGGTTATGCGGGAAGGATTGATTTTCCCGCAAGGCAGAACCACAGAATTATTCCGATCGAAATTGAGGGCGCACTTTGGAATTTTCAATATTCTCCCTATGTATACTATAATGAGCATTGCATAGTTTTAAATCATGAGCATATACCTATGAAAATTGATTCGGCGGTTTTCGGGAAGCTTCTTTCCTTCCTTGATGTTTGCCCGCATTATTTCGTCGGCTCGAATGCAGATCTTCCGATAGTCGGAGGCTCCATCCTTTCCCATGAGCATTTTCAGGGTGGCAAATATACCTTTGCAATGGAGCGCGCTCAGATCGAAAAGAAATATGAAATATGCGGCTTTGAGGATGTTGAAGTCGGTCGTGTCAGATGGCCGATGTCCGTCATCCGAATCGCATCGGAGGATAAGGAGAGACTTTGTGCTCTTGCATCAAAGATTCTTGAAACCTGGCGCGGATATACGGATGAGGATGCATATATTTATTCTCATACCGGTGACACACCGCACAACACGATAACTCCCATAGCCAGAATCAGAGACGGCAAATATGAGTTTGATCTTGTTCTTCGCAATAACATAACGACGGAAGAGCATCCGCTGGGGCTTTATCATCCGCATTCGGAGCTTCACCATATAAAGCGCGAGAACATAGGACTTATTGAGGTTATGGGTCTTGCCGTACTTCCGTCAAGGCTCAAACACGAGATTGCAATTATGTGCGAATATGCAGAGACGGGGCGCGATTTCAGAGAAAATCAGGATATTAAAAAACACGCGGATTGGTATGACGTGATAAGAAATAACAAAAAAGAAGATGAAAGCCATGAGGATTTCTTCAAGCGTGAGATAGGAACTGTATTTTCAAAATGTCTTGAATGTGCAGGCGTGTTTGCGCGAAATGAAGATGGTGCGGTGGCATTTGACAGATTTATAAACAAGATATAAAGATTATAAAATCATACAGAAAAAATTATTTCTAAACTTCCACAAGATGCAGTCTTGAATGGAACACCTATCTTTCTCGTTCAGGGCTATTTCAACAATCTTACAGACTAATATAAAACACCGTTTGATATAAGAATAATTATCTATTTCTCCCCAACACCTTCACCCCACAACTCTAACACAATACCCGAAGCCTTCTTCGTCTGTTATTACCACATTGTTTGTACCTGCGTTACAGTGGATGACGAGAAGGCTTCCGTTGTCTTTACGTCCGGCTACTATGCCAATGTGTGAGTTATCGGAATATACAGCGAGGTCACCGGGTTTGGCTTCATTCCAAGCTATACGAACACCCTTTGCCGCCTGATTTCCAACACCGTGACCTATGTAACTTTCGGAGAATCCGGCGTTGATGAACGCCCAAGTGACAAAGCCTGAACAGTCCAATCCGAACGGTCTTGTTTTTCCGGTTGTCACACTTCCTGCAGCAGTCACAGTCTTCATCTTGCCCCATTCAGAATCCCAACCTATGCACAATGATTTACCGCCCCAAAAGTATGTTACCTTACCAACGAGTGAGCACGCTTTCTTCACAATAAGCTTTCGTTCTTCGGATAAATCTTCGGGCAGCCTTTACCTCGCGCTTTGCGAGGCGTTAGTCGCAGTTCATCATCCCCCCCATCAAAACCTATCAAGATTATCAAGCATCATAGCAATGTTTTCATCCAAGCTGCCGGAATCAATACCTTCAGAAATATTCTGCGTATTGTCGGCAGTCTTTGTGTTTGCAATCATTTCACTAACCAGTTCACGCACTATCTGCTCAATTTTCTCTCTGCTGTAAGCAGGTGTGGGCGTGGAAATCTTTACCTGTATCTTCCCGTACGAGTTTTCAAGCTCGGGATGATTGTCAATATATTCATTCAGAACATCAACAATCAGACTGCTCTTGCGATTCCCGAGCCTTTCCAGAAACTCACCGACACGTCGCTCCTTCTCACTACAGCCAAAGCCGAGCGAAAATCGGTACTTACCGTCTTTGAACATCAGAAAACCTCCTTTTATGAGGTCGATTTGGAAAGCTTCATCCGACCGAGCATATCATACCCTATGGTATTCGCATTCGTCGAAGTAATAAATTCCGCCTTTGCCACTAACGGGGAATTTTCAATAAACGGACGGAGCAGAATACTTCCACCTCCGACAAATATTGCCGGGTTTGAACGCAAATCCACCTGCAGTTCACGAAGCTGATCCAGAATGCCCTTTGCATGGATTTTCGTTTCTGCCACTATTGCATCCTTGACCTCTTGCGGCAGGATAGTTTCTTTACCACTGAGAACAGCACTGACGTGCTCGTCGTCAATATTCATGTTATGCAGTATATTAACCTTGCGGGCAATCTCATTGTTCATCGTTATAATCCCCGACTCCAGACTTCGGCAGAACTGCATATCCGGCTTACCGTTACGAAGGAGAAGCACATCAGTTGTGTATCCGCCTATATCTACAACGAACATTCGCATGGTATTTACAACAAGGTTGCTCTTGGGAACAACAGCCGCATAAGCCTGTGGAAACACCATTACTCTGTTTATAACGATACAATACGCCCTGTCGTTATAAACAAAGCGAACTTCGCTTTCTCTCTTGAAATAGTTTGCAAAACGCTCTTTTAACACACCGTAATGCTCAGGCGGAAGTCCGACTGCAAGGTCAATATTCTCTACAGGCATATATCTGCCTGCGGATTCAAGCTCTTTTGCAATAGCAAACAGCGTCAGAACAAAAAATCGCTCGTCCTCGGTTTTATCCATCATGTATGTAATCCGTTTACTGCTGAGTGTCCAGTAATTTCCACCATACTCAAGTATCTCATCTGAGATCGGCGGTCTCACTGTGTGTTCGGACAGCCCCGAAACGAACGAGTGGTGCATGGTCTTTATAGCTGAATTACCATGGTCAATTGAAATTAACATTTTATATACCTCCAATTTTTATTAATCTATATAAATTACACGCCTTAAAATGCGCATTTACAACAGAATACGTTTTCTGACAATTAAATACTCACAAAAAATGAGGTACAGCGCTTTGTGTAGCTGTACCTCATAAATTATTACTGTGATTTTCTGCATTTGAGCATATATTCCCAAATAAAATCATCGAGTCCTTTATAATAGGGGATCCATACATAGGTCCCAAACCTGAAGTTCATATCATCAAGAAGCTTAAGCAGTTGATTGTACGCTTTTTGAACATGCTCGTTCGTGGATAAATCCATATCGAAGGCGGTCATTATTTCGCATAATCCTTCTTTGCGTAATTCCTTCAACGTCTTCTCAAGCTGAGTTAAAGTATTCACTCCCGGAACCGCGATTACCGTGAGCCCTGTAAGTGAATGAATCACATCTGCCTTCATCGGTCCCTCAGTAAGCACTGCCATTGGTCTTACGGGACCGGCGATATGCGTCCACGCCTCAGCCCGGCATCCGTCCTTTTTATCAGCACCGGAAACCCACCTGAATTTTCGTTTCTGAACATTATCACGGCGTATTTGAAGTCCCTGTATTCTGCCTCGTACATCTCTTACCGGAATAAGGATTCCTCTTTGCTCCTGAACAAAAGACCATTCTCCGCTGTCTGTTCTGAAGAACCCGGGAACACCGGCAAGATAATAGCCTTCAGTCTGAAGCTGTCTGGCGATGACTGACATACC
>JAFQVE010000452.1 GCA_017408185.1 Oscillospiraceae bacterium
ATCTCGCAGTTTATCCCGCCGGGCATAAGTTGCCCGGTTTCTACCGTCGGATCGAAATAAAAATACAATATACCGTCGCCGTCAACTGCGGCATTACGTATCACATCACGGGATTTTTCCTTTATTGACGCAAGCTCTATAACCTTTTCCACCTCGCGTGACCATATCTCAGCATTTTTCCTGCGCTTCTCAGTAGCAATAAACGGTGTGAAGGCTATGCCTATATCATCGGCGACTATCATTGAGATGAAGTAATTGACAACACGCCGCAGCACGTTTATAACCGGCTTTGCAATGTCCGGTGCATTAACCCCCTCCCACTGCTTTCCTATGAAAAAGTTTTCGTTCTTCTTCACTGTTTCGTACAAATCAATTCCGGTGTTGTACGAAACTCCTTTCTGATATTCCTGCCAGACCTCCTCCGGTCTTTTACCTGTCATCATAATCTGCCTCCTGTCTTGTTCCGTCATAATCCAAAAGATTTTTCCACTGTCCGAAAAGCTTCATATCCTCTTTTTCCGGGAGCTTCTCCTGATTTCCCTCTGTTTCCGGCTCCGCCGCATCTGCGGAAAGGAATTTTTCAAAAGCCATTCCGGCACCGAATATTATCGCGCCGATAAGCGTTGATATCATACACCATGCCATAACACTTACCATCCTCTCATTACACTGTATAAGTCGTTAAGACTTACGCCCAGCGTATCTGCAATTTGCTGATTGGAAAATCCTTTACTTGCCAGCTTATAAGCCCGGTTCCAAAGCTCCTTTTTCCACTCCCGTATTCTTTCCTGTTCCTCGGCATTCCACTCACGCTCATACTTCTGCCTTTGCCAGAATTGGTTGTTTGCATTTATTCCCGCATTGTAGGCAAGGTTATTCTGAGCCGCAATCGCCTCTGCCGCGTCAATACCGTGTCTGTAAACAAGCTGCTCATAATCCGCAATGGCATTTGCAAGCTCAATATCGCCGTTATATCTCGCATCACGATATGCGTTGTCAAGCTCCTGCAGATATGTGTTGTGCGAAAGCAGATTCTGCCCCAATGCCTGCTGATATGTATTGGCAAGCTTCATTTTCGAGGTTTCGGCATACCCTGAGTTTGCAAGTCCTATTTTTGCACGCTGTTCCGCCGCGGCTCCGTAGGGATTAGATGCATTCACATACGCCTGATATGCCAAACGGTTTGCATTCTCATATTGTGCATATGCATCCTTTTTCTTATCGTTTATATGGTCAAGTTGGCGGGAGGTTGCGGCATTTATCGCGTTTTTCTTCGCATTGTACGCCGCACCCAGATGCCCTGCGCTCTGCTTATATGCGGCATTGAGATCATCTGCAACGCTTGATGGAGTTTTCACGCCGCCGGCCCCCGTAAGCGTAAATGTTCCGCCTGCCGTAGGTACTGTCGAGCCGATATCAACACGTGTGGTGCCGTTTTCATCCTTATAGGTCTTGCCGTCAATTATATATCCCTGTGCATTTTTCCCGTCCGGGGTCTGATAAATAACCCCGGTTGCCTTTTTTTGTTTGTTGTTTATAAAAGTATTTGTGTTCATTTAACTTCCTCCAAATCAAATCATTTTTTTATTTTTCCGTAGAAAAACCGTCTTATTATTCCGCCTATTCCAAAAGAATTATTCACCTTGTCATTGCGGCAGATTATCTGAATAGCTCCGTATTTTTTGATTCGCGTATTGAACGGAACAACGCAGTATCCTGTTGCATTGTCATCACTTCGTGCTCCTTTTCTTTCGGCAACGGTTTTATCGTTCTCGCGGTCGGTGCGGACAATCACGGTAACTGCCGCGTTCGGTTTTGACTTCAGCATCACTCCCGATCCTGTTTTCACAAGAGTCTTTTCCTGCATAAAGTTTCCGTCGTCGGAGAGATTTGTTGTCCATTCAGCCACTATTGCCTCACCGTCGTCGGAATAAGCCTCACCGCTTTCCTTATCAAGGTCCGTGTTGAACTTACAAAGCCTGCCGTCTTCCGTTCCGAAAAATAATTCTCCGTCATCCTCATACAAAGCCGTTGCCGGAATGTTCGTCCAGTAATACCACTCATATTCAAACGTGTTTGTGGCATTTCTCGGATACTGCTTCTGCGCCGCATCCGCAACGTATGCCCTGCCGCCTGTGCACAGAATCAGATATCCGTTCCATTCACACATCAGCGCATTCTTCAGGTCCTCTTCCTCCAGCAACCGTTTGTTTACGCGGGTTGAGCGAATATTCAGCGCACGTTCGTTTGAAATATCCTGCATTCCTATGGCATAAACTCCGTTGCGCGTTAAGTAAAGCGGGTCATCAAGAAACGTGCATATTGCCCTCTCGGCGATTGCTCCGAGTCCGGAGGTTCCGTGCTTTACCGGAAATATAACCTTACCGTCTGAAAGCGTTGAATACGAGCGCATATAAATCGTCGCATCATCTCCGTCGCTTTTCAGTATCGCCTGCTCGCTTCCTGTCCTCAGATACCCCATTATCCGGCTTGAGTCCATTCCTATCTCCGTATAATTTATATCCGGAACATATAACGGGTCGTTGACTCCCGAAGACCAGTCTGCATTCGGGAATTCCGGGTTCCCCGAAAAGAACAGCCTGTTCTCAAAAACATCCATAACCGTACATTTACCTATCCTGTCGGCGTATCCGTCTACAGTATGTGTAAACTCTATCGAAAAGTTATCTACCCCCTGCGTATAGCCGTAATCCGTCAGCGCCGCAGTTTTGATGCTGCATATAACATAACACGCATTCCGCGTCAGAGAATGAGCAATCTGTAACCAGAACTGCAAATTGTTGTTTCCCACCGTCATAACATTAAGCTTTGAGGTGTCAAGACCCGTTTCATTAACCACCGCCGCTGTATATCTTCCGTCGCTTCTTCCCGGCGGCGGATATATGCAGCTGAACACCTCTTCACCCGTGGGTATATATCGCATCGTAACCTTTGTTCCGGTATCTATTACAGAATCAAGAACGAATAACTTCATACCCGAAAGCGGCATCTCAAAGCAGTTTTTACGCCTGCCCGATACAAGATTTACCGTCTCATCCTCGGGCACAGTTCCCCAGTTCAGCACTGTACCGTCGGGATTCTTCAGAACTCCGTCATCCTCCCAGTAGTTGAACGCTTTGTCATCCGAGAGATATGTGTACTGTATTATCGGAGTCCCTCTCGACACAAGCGTCTTCGGTGCATACATATCCTCAAAGTCACTTGCGCGCACGCACGTCTCTCCGTCAAACACGAGATATTCCTCTCCCGTGAGTATGCAAAGCTTGCCTTTAAAATATTTCCCTTGTGACGGGCGGTTCGCTATCCCGCTGATAAGTGTTGTCTTTTC
>JAFQVE010000453.1 GCA_017408185.1 Oscillospiraceae bacterium
GCAATAAGGAGAATACGAAAAAGCTGTTGCATCTACGCTTCTCCAAAAGTTTTTGTACCCGTTATTGCCATAAATTTTCCATCCTGCATCTTCAGCAATCGTCCATGCATTAGGCGCTGTACCTGTAGCAGCGCTCATCGTACTGCTGTTGAATTTCAATACATACGGATCACCTTCTGCTGCAAAAACAAAAGTCGGTGCAAGCGAAAGCGTGAGTGCTATGGTAATTATGAATGCGAGGGTTTTCTTTAAAAATGTCGTTTTCATGAAAATTCCTCCGTTATTTCAGTCTGTTATATACTTCTTCATACACTTTAAGAATATCATCAACACCAAGCTCGTTAAGCTCATTCTGATAAGCCTCAAAGCCTGAAAGCGGTTCCTGACCAAGGATAAATTTATGAATCATCTCGTTTGCATAAGCGTTGATCGCTGTAATTGTATCTGCTGTGCTGTTTCTTTCTTCATCGTTAAAAGCAATCCACAGTCTCGGGTTCAAGTTCGGCAAAGTGTGTTCAAGAACCATTTCACGGTTTTCTGCAATGCTTGCGCTTTCAAACGCATCAACCATAGCCGGGTCAAAGCGTGCCGCCGTTCCCGGAAGCGTAAAGCCGTAAAGTGTATCCGGAAGAGTTCCGTTCTCATCGGTTATGTAGCGTTTCTTTCCGTCAACTACTTCATAAGTCTCTCCCTCTTTACCCCAGGAGAGAAGCTCCATTGCCTCATCGGTATAGAACCAGTCGAGATATTTCATAGCATTTGTAATACGTGCTTCATCCATAGTGTTGCACACAACATATCCAAGCATATCATAGCTCTTATATGCAACCATAGGAACGCCCGTTTTCTCATTCATAACAGGCGGAACCATTGCTTTAAGCTGATAATCGGGGCTTACATTCTTTTTGCCGAGAGCATCAAAGAAATCTATTCTTGCCTGATATTCAGGGAATATCATACCCTTTCCCGTAGCAACAAGTTCCTGCCATGTACCGGTGTTGATTGTGAGCATATCCGGCGGAGCAAGCCCCTCATCAATCATCTGCTTATAAAACTCAATTACTTCAAGCATGGTGTCCTCGCGTGCGCCGTATTCCCATACTCCGTTTTCAAAATCATAGTAAAAGCTTGAGTCGAAATACGGCTTCCAGCTGCTGCCGATTACGCTTACATTCTGAAGCGCCTGACGGATGCAGAACGGATAGCTGTCCGGGTATAGCTCTTTGAGCTTTCTGCACACATCAATAAGCTCATCTTTTGTTGTCGGAACCTTAAGGTTGTGCTTTTTAAACAAGTCTTCGCGATAAAGCCATGCGCGCACGCCGGTCATCGCCTCGCGTCCGTGTGTCGGGCTGAAATAAATTTTCCCATCCCATGCCTTTCTTGTTGTAATTACCGCGTTGTATTCTTCCTCAGTCAGAGAATCAACCCATGCAGTATAGTTTGGCATAACGTCTGCATAATCATCCAATGGAATGAATGCCCCCTGAGGAATATAAAAATCCGTGCCGTTCTTGTCATCAAATGTCATAAGGTCAGGGAGGAGCTCGGGAGCCGCGAACATAACGGTTATTTTCTGTACAAAATCAGAGCTCGGAATTGAAGTGATTTCGACATTCGCTCCCGTTCCTTCCTTGATATATTCCCATGCCTTGCATCCGTCCGAAGTCGGCCAGCTTGGGTGGCTTATAGCGACAACCTTAACGGTGTCCTCAAGTGTAAGTGGACTCGTATCATGTGCTGTTGAACCCACTTTGTTTTGTGTCCCACTACCGCATCCGGCAAACGACATTAACATCATCGCCGCAAGAAGCAGACACACAAGTTTTGTTGTTTTCTTCATTTCGGTATCCTCCTTTAATTTTTATTCAAACGCTTTCGCGATGAATTACTTTACTTTGTTGTCGTCTTATCGTTTTTCTATACGTTTCATTGCATCGTAATAACCTTTTTCATAAATCTTATCTACTCCGGACTTAATGCATCCTTTCAAACGATATTCCTCAACAGATGCACCCGCCGCTTCATAACCGCCCTCGGAAATCATTTTGTCGCTTGGAATGTATGCAACAGCGTTGTTATATCCAAAACAAATAATTTGCTTTTCGGAGAAAGCTTTGCGAAGATTTGATGCTATATTGCACCCCGGCTCTCCGCCCATCGAGAAGATATAGAAATCCGGATTTATGCGAATTACTCCACAGCTCAGCATAAGCTCATCGGGGATGACTTCATAATTATCAAGTAAAAAGTCCGCACGCGAAAGATAGAAGCGTCTTACATTCCCTTCTATATCCTCCGGAGTTCCCTTTACAAGAGCAAAGCCCTCATCCGTTTTTTCTTCATGTGCTCTCTTAAATTCCTCATAATGCTCCTTGGGATAAATCTCAAGCGGAAGGCTGAGGCTAAAAACATCAGAACCGAGCTTTACCGGCAGCTTCTGCCATTCTCCGCGCATAAGCTGCGCTTTGATTTTTTGCACCATACCTATGACTGCTTCGTTACAGTCATCATAGCTTACTACTCGAAATCTTCTGGAGCTTGATGCCCCGATTTTTAACTTTGCATCTGAACCGAAGCCTTGGAAAAAGATCGCCGTTGTTCCGTAAAACTCACTCTCAATCAATTGGCAAAGCCGTCCCGGATATTCAGAGGAGATAACGCTTTGAGCGCTGAGATTGGACGGATGGCACGCGAAATTAAGAGCCAGTGCCCGCGTTTTACCGCTTTCATCCGCAAGCTTTAAAAGATAAATGCTTTTGTCACATTCTCCGTCTATATTCGGTCGAAACATCATTTCGCCATCTACCAAAAGACGACGGCTGATATTCCACTCTCCGGTAACAGACGAATATTCAAGGGTGCCTTTTTTCATGCACATCAAAGCTCTGTCAATGCAAGCTGTTGAGCGTTCATACAAAAAAGCTTCGTACTCGTTTGTGTACCAATCAAGCTCATACCCTTTGACGGCAGGTGCAAAATGCGTATGCGTATAAGTAACGTGAAGATTTTCAGGCGGTATCCCATATTTTTCGCTTACGTATTTTCTCAGCTCATCTGCCAGACTGTCATCGTGAAACAACAAATCAAAGCTCATAAGCACAACTGTTTCTCCGTCCACATCCCGAAGGATAAGACTCTTTACATACAAGTCGTCGTGTACGTCGGTAAAATCCGTTCCGAATAAATGAGCAAATCCTATAAGCGGAAGCTTTTTCGGCGGCGTGATTATATCCTTTGCCGCACCAAAATAAACACTATCATATTTACTCATTTTACCCATCTCTCCTTTCTTGAATGAATATTAAGACAAGTTATATAAGTGCTTTGAGGGCATTAACGCCTGCATCAAAAGCTTCGCGTTTCGTTCTGTATCCCTTTCCTATGACGGATTTTGAATCTTTGCCTTCAAGCTCAGAAAGCCCGACAAAGTCATAGAGATGCGGTTCAAGGGTTATTACTCCCCCGCCGATTGAAGCATATTTTTCAAGGAGCTTCGGAATATTCGCAATGCCTTTGCCCGGCGGTACAACCGTCTTATCCGAAATTGCATCCTTCATATGCATGTAGCTGATATAGGGTTCCAGAAGTTCCCATGCCGCAAGCGTATCTACTCCGCACTGGACAAAATTCGCCGGGTCGTATACTGCAGATATTTCCGGAATCGCCTTATGAATATCAACACAATGTTCAGGGATCTCACCATAGATATCCTTCTCGTTCTCGTGGCAAAGGGAAATCCCGCTTCCCTTCGCCACCTCTGCAAATCGCCCCATCCGGTCAATGACCTCTGCTCTATACTTCAAGGCATCCTCACGCTTTACGAAGAAGCTGAAAATTCTCATCTTATCGGCACCTGCTTCCTTTGCAAGTTCGAGAGTACGGCGGAACAGCTCAAGATGTGACTCAAAATCATCTTTAATGTCAATTTTTCCTATCGGTGAACCAATTGACCATACCTTGATTCCTTCATCATCAAGCTTTTTGCGAAGCTCACGCATTTCAGCAACAGTGAGTTCTGTAACGCTTTTTCCATCAACGCCCCTGATTTCCAAAAGTTCTATTCCGTTTTCGTGTAGTGCCTTTATCTGCCCTGCTACAGAAGCGTCTGCCTCATCAGCAAATGCACAAAGCTTAAAAATACTCATCTTGTTTTTACCTTTCAATAAATTTCAATATTCTCTGAAGTAATACAGCGATCTCAGCGCGGGTTGTGTAGTCCTTCGGCGATACATTTCCGTTCTTACCGTTTACGAGACCTGCACCGATGAGGGCGGAGACAGCGTCGCGGGCGTATTCCGCAACGGTGGTGAAGTCTTGGTATTGTGATAACACCTCATCCGTCGCCTGCGGCGCCACCTTCCCCTCAAGGGGAAGGCTATTTAACGCGCGGTAGACGATCACCATCATATCCTGACGGGTTATTGTGTTTCGCGGGGCGTACTTGTTGTCACCAATACCGTTGACTATTCCGGTATTACGCGCTATTGCAAGCTCAGGTGCGAAATAGTCGGAAGCTGCAACGTCTGCAAAGTTCTCGGTGTTGTCGCTTGAAAGGTTAAATGCACGAACGAGAAGGAGAGCGAAGTCTGCACGGGTGATGTTGCTTGCCGGAGAGTAGGTGTTGTGCGTTGTTCCCTTTATAACACCGTTATCAGCAAGGGCGTTTATTGCATCTGCTGCCCATGCATGGTTAGAGATGTCTGTGAAACGGATAGTATCCGTTTCACCCGACGCGTCGGGTGAATTTCCGCCGTTTTCATCGGTCGTGCCCTGCAGATCATCACTCTCTCCGATCCCTACATCGTCATCCGTGGATAATTCTCCGTTATCCGGTGCGGTACCGCCGCCACCTCCACCACCGCCGCCGGACGCTCCTGAGCCATTGGTTGACGGAGTTTCGGCATTTTCGGTTGTATCTGACGGTTTTGCCATCGTTGAACCATAAACCGTAATATAGAAGTGAAGGGTGCTTTCTCGTCCGCTTGTATCAGCTGCATTTACTGCTATGTGATGCTCTCCTACCTGAGAATTGTCCGGTTTCCACGCAAGCTCACCGGTCAATGAATTCAAACTTGCACCGCGCGGGAGAAGTACAGAGCTGTAGGTAATACCTTCCTTGAGCGGACTTTCGGCAGTAATGTTTACCTTCACCGAGCTTCCGGCACTTGTCGTTATACCTTCATAGTCCCCCTTGAACTCGGGCTTATTGTCTTCAACGTATACAAGAGGAATGCGCGCCTTTTGTTTAGTTTCTATGTTGAACACGTAACCGTCGTCCGGCACCTTTGAATTGATATACTGACGGATAACCGTTGTATTTCCAAGTTCACACACAACATCGTCTCCGCGGAGATATGCGTTTTCGATTCTGTACGAACCATTGCGGTTTTCCTTGCCGTTGTCAATATATACATATTTGCCCGTAAGGTTTGAAAGTTCATTTGTGTCAATCGTTCTGCCAGGAGTAATCACAATTTCATTTTCAAACTCAAGCGTTTCGGTAAAGCTTTTTACTTTTCCCTCAATCGCTGCAAATGTTCCTGTTCCTACTGCAGTGTCACCTTCAGCAACTACCTCGAGAACATCGCCGTCGTTTAAATACTTATATGTATTTACACCGTTCTGCATAGTGTAAACGCCGACAAAGCCACGGAAATGAAGCTCGGTTCCGTCATCAAGAGTTATCTTATACGTGACAGAATTATCTGTAGAATAGAGAACATAATCAACTCTTCCGTTTGTGTGCTCAACGCGCACAGCACGTGCAGCCGCATCCTGTGCCGGCTTTCCCGACACAACAGTCATCGGCAGGCTATCAGACGCTTTGAGATATCTGTTATGACGGTAAGGCTCAAACACGGTTGTGAACGTGGTGTCAAGCCCCTCACCGCTGTGCTTTACAAACACATATTTGAACTCATCCATATTCTTACTGTTGGATTTATTCGGAGTATATCCGTTTACGATTGAAACTGAAGCCTTTGTTTTCGCATTTCTGTTTTCCTCATCAAGGAGCGTCATACGCAAACGCAGGCCTGATGAATCGCGGAGGGTTTTATTGAAATCTTTGATTATAAAGTCAATTTCAACCTTTTCCTTAGGCGAGCTATCACGATCAACGTTATCACACCATGTATATCCGCGCGGGTAAACAGTTTTATAGCTTGAAACAAGCGGTGAATTCGGATCCGGTCCGTACGGAATATCTATTCCTGCATATGTACCTTTATAATTACCGTTCTCATCCACCTGTGAGCCGGTTACGTAATTGCCGGCAGAATCTCTTATTGTGGTAAAATCAAGACCTGCGGTTTCGGCTATTTCGTCCGAAGTCGCATGGAACGAATATAGATGGTCATCCCCGCCAAGAACTCTGAAAAAGTCGACTGTATATGAAATCTCATCGCTTGCCTTGATTGTAACAACACTTCTTCTGTAGGTATCAACTATATCCGGGTAAGCCATACTCGAATCAACATCCACAAGCTTTACCATTCCCGAATCATCGAAATGATAGCTTTGACTACGGGCATCATTACCGGATTGCTCAACTTCATTGACCATAACTGTGTTGTGCGACAATGTACTGTTGTTCCACTGAAGCGTTTTGGGGTCCGAGCCGGTCTTCTCGGGGTATCCAAGTTCCGGCATAAAGTTATAACCATATGCAGTCATTCCGAGATTCAGGGAATCTTTATGTCCGTGACCGCCGTTTCTTCCGAAATACATCCACAGCTCATGACGGTTTTCATAGCTTCCGGAGGTTATTGCCTCGCTGTAATCCTGTCCGGAACGAAGAGCCGCAAAACCAAAACCGGTAAGCATATTTGACGAAAGCTTAAATGTCCCGTATTTATTGACAACCGATTGGATTTCATCTTCAAGACTTTCGGGATCTTTGGTATCGATTCCATATTTCAGCCCTTCCGAAGAGTTTCCGTTGAAGAAATAGACAAGCTGTGCATATATCGGTTCTTTATATTTTCTCCAACCCGCATTAGCCTGAAATCCGGTTGCCCAGTTAAGCTTTGCAAGCGGATAGTCCGAGTCACCTATCTGCGGAGTGTATCCGGTCAACATCAACTGAATACTGTGTTCAAACATCTTCTTGAATTTTGCATTGCTGTATAAATCTGCAGCTTTATATCGGTCATAATCCTCTAAAACAGTTGCTACACTATACAGAAGTCCAAACCAGTTTGCCTGATATCGAGATGCTTCGTTTGAATAGCCATCATGATCTATGATATCAATAAGCGTCTCATCAATAGCGCCGCCCTTCGAATTGTTACACGCCTTCCAGCCCGGTTTCCACAACCAGTCAAGCCATGTTGAGGTGTCCGGCATTGTATCAAGAACAACCGCCGCTGTTGCACAGGTGTGCTGTGGCATTCCCCAGTTTCCGCCGATAGATGCATAAGGATCATCAAGCGCGTTTAAAACTCTGCGGACGATGTTGTCTTCAATGTTCGTTCTTATCTGGTCGCCGTTTTCCTTTGAATAGCGGAAGCTGACCGTTTTTTCTTTTTCCTTCAGATAATCGATAATATATGGGTCGTCATATACGTCAAAGACCTTATCATAGCTCTGTATGACCACATCTACGAGACTGCATTCCCAGATGTAGTTAAGCAGTCCACCCTGGCATCTGTCGCCCGATTTCCATGTCGGAAAATCATATTTATTCAAATCGAAATCCTTATAGTAATCTGCAAGGCGGTCTATAAGTATCGCAGCAGGACGACCGTACTTAACATCTCCGGTGTAGTAATACGCATCCGCAAGTGTTGAAATTGCATCAATCACAACACCTGTTTCTCCCCTGCCGCCTCCCTCATACCATAAAGCGTTATGCAGATACGCAGCAATATACGGGTGACGCTCCGGAACATTTACAGCCGTAGAGTCAAGCTTTACGCTCGAAATCATATACGGCGTGCCGTCAGGTTTCGTCGGAACATATCCGAAGCCGTCATCAACTGCCCAGCGAGCTGTGGTTTCTCCGTCGCGCAGGAACGGCTCTTCGGGATTTTTGAGGTTCTTCACTTCATCAAGGTCTTCATAAAGCTCGTTGTAAAGATACCCGTCTTTTACACCGTAACCGTAATAAGCAAACCATTCATCACTGTATTCTTTGCCCGGAGAAGTGATATCCGCATCAATCTTGCCCTTCTCAAGGAGCATTTTACGGTGCGCTTCAAGAGCGCGCATTCTGTCAAATTCGCCGTATTCATTAAGGCCCAACTTATAAAAGCTTTCAAAATCATTGGACGGGAATAAGCGCTTACAATCCGGACACTGAACCTTCCACGGACGGGTAAACGGATTGTATACAAATGGATAATTTCCGTATTCTCCCATAAGATCCGTCCGGCAGTATCTGCATATTACATTGTTGGGATCCGTATCTATACCTGCCGCATCGTAATTTCTGGGGATTCCCTCAGAGTGAATCATTTCATATAATGCATCGAGCTTATCTACAAATTCATCAGCCGCTTCTTTTGCTGAATCAACTGTATCTTTTGCCCATTTATACTTTGCCGCATTTTCTGCAATAATATCGCGTTTTTCAAACGTATATAAAGTGGGCTTGCTCTTTCCGATAACAACTGTAAACTCAGGAGTTACTGTGCTTACTCTTCCGTCAAGCTCAACGGTTACTTCAAAGCGAGCCGTTGCATATTCTTCATTCTCTGTTGTCTTCGGATTATCTACCGCTACAGGGATTACATTCAACTTTTCATCAACATCGGCATACTCCGGATCAATAGCGCGTGCCGTTATTTTTGCTTCTGAAAGGTCAAGCTCGCGGTTAAGCGTTGATGTTGCCGTAATTTTAAGCGGCGCCGTATCCGCTTTGTCTCCGGTATAACGAATATACTTACTACCGCCAACTGTTACATTTATTGATTTCAGCTTATCCGAAACCACCTCAACCGGAATTTCTGCTTCAACCGTTTTCTTGTTGAAAACAGTTGTCACCTTTATAATTGCGGTTCCTTCGCTAACCGGAGTAAGTACATTTCCCGAAACAGTTGCAATTTCCGGATTGAGTGATTTAAATGTCGATGTCTCCGATCCGGGCGTTAGCATTCTGCCGCTTTCAAGTGTATTTACCGAATACAGCTTTGCATTTTCTCCCATGCATACGTCCGCCGGTTCTGTGCGAAGCCCCGTAGTCTTTATCGGATCATCAACAATTTCTATTTTTACGCCACCCTCATCGGCATAAACTGTCATATCACCCATCTTAACGCCGAGACGAAGAGTTGCAAAACCGCTTGCCGTACCGCGAATGGTAAAACTGTTCATACCGGTTTCTGCCATTGTGTAGGGTAATACGGTTTCCAGCTTTGCTTCACCGGACAGTTCCACCAGAACCTTGTTTTCAGAATCCTCGCCGCCGGAGGTGTTGAATCCAAAGTTATACGGGGTTCCGTCTGTGAGGAGGGCTCCGGCACCGCCGGTGTATATCTCTCCTACCGCAAGAAGCGACGGCAGCTTCGAGATGATAAGCTCTTTGAATTCGCCCTTTCCTTCAACCGGACGAAGGGTGAGGTACGACGGATTAATATTCGTTGTCTGCTCACCTGCAGAATTTGTCAGCCCTTCAGCTTTTGCAAACATTATCTCCACTCTGCCGTTCTCATCCGGAGTGAGATAAAGCGTATTCATCTCCGTATATTCGCCGAGCATTCCGCTGCCCGGATCGTGGAAGTCATAAAAACCTGCATACTGTCCGTCTGCAAAGATGAACATACTGCCGCCGTAGTAAGCCTTATATCCACAAAGCCCTACCTTGTACCAGCCTTCTTCTTTTACCTTTGCAGATACCACGAACTGCATAAGGCGCTTATTTGATGAGCCTGTCATATCCTGCCACCCTGAGGCACCGCGCATCTGGACACTTAAAAACTGCGCCGCAGTAGAGTTTGTTGAACTTGTCGTTGTCTTGTCCGGTACGAGCGACCAGTTATCAGCCATCACTATCCAGCTCTGAGGAGCTTTCAGACGATTGTAATTTCCGTCAAGAGTTTCGGAGGTGAACGTATAGATGAGTCTGTCGGATACTTCTATCCTTACCGTTCCTTTTACCTCATTATCCTCTGCATCAGCCGCCGTAACCGTGATATCAACCGTTCCGTGCGATATGGCAGTCACCTTTCCTGCATCATCAACTGTTGCAATTTCAGGATTTTGACTGACATATGTCAGCGTGTAATTGTCCATATCCGCATCCAAGCCGTCATTCATAATCCCGCTTACGAATATTTCCGTTGTTTCCTCCGGCAAAAGCCCATGACGTTCTGCCTTTGCCGTAACCTCGGAAAGATAAGGTTTTGCAAGAACCGTTATCTCTTTTTCACCGATAACCCCAACGTTTTCTCCGTCTTTTGTTGTGACAGATGCTGTGATTTTAGCACGACCTTTAGCTATGCCGGTTATGACTCCGTCATTTGTAACCGTGGCGATCTTATCGTCGGAACTTGTATATGTAACAGTATAAGGCAATATATACGGCTTTTTGTCGGCTCGTGTCAACGCAACGGAAGCAATTGCCGTTCTCGTCGCATATATCGGCGATTTGTTAAACGAAACCTCAACCTTTTCAAGCTTCGGTGTTTGAACAACCTCAACATCTATATTTTTTGTTACGCTTTTCCCTGCAACATTTACGGCAACTATAATAGTGGACGTTCCTTCTTTATCAGCTTTGAGCATTGCATTGAAAGTCTCATCTGTTATTTTCCCGTTGTCCTCCGTAATAGTTATCACATCACTGTCAGAAACAGCAGAAATAACCCCTGTGTCTTCGGAAGCATCTTCCTTGTACCCGCTGTAATTAAAACTGTTTCCGTCAAGCACTGCTGAAACCGAAAACTTCAGCGTATCGCCGCAGGGAATGGTTATACTTTCACCTATCGGCTCATTTTGTTCATCCTTAATTTCCACACCAAGTTCCCTCGGCTCATCGGCAGGTGTTAATGTAAGGCTCTTAAACTTAAGAACTCTTGTGGTTATTTTTGCATCATTTTCAGTGACAGAATCTCCGGTTACCTTTGCAAAAACTATTTTCACCTTATCATCATTGTCCGGTGTAAGATAAAGCGTATTCAACCTTTTCACATCGGTATATCCGACGGTTTCCGCCCTCTTTGTGCTATGGTTATAGAAACCGGCATACTGTCCGTTTACATATATAAACATAGCTCCGGCATCGGCGTATCCGCCTCCTCCGTCAAACTCGATATTATACCACCCCTCTGCCACGTCATGAGCATAGATTGAAAACCACATTTGTTTTCTTGACGAGGAGGGCATCGAAAGAAAACCATCTGCCGGATCGGTTGTCGAATCAAGATAAAGCTGAAGTGTCAACGATGAATTATCAAGCGCACGTGGAATAGTTGTAATTGTGTTGTTGTAAGTTTTTGCGATTGACCACCCTGAATTTTCTGCCACAATCCAACTATCGATTCTTTTTCCTGATGCACAATCTGTTATTGTATTACTGTTGAACTCAAGCTTAATCGGCTCTTTCGACGGTTCTTTTACAGTTATATCAGCTTTTCCGTAAACAATTGTTCCATCTTTCGCCGTAACGGTTGCGGTTATGGTTGCACTACCTTTTTTTATGCCTGATATTTCACCGTCGACAACTGTTGCAACGGATGTGTCTGAGCTTTTCCACTCAACACTGTACGAATCCGTATATGCCTTATTGTCTTCTCTTGTCAGAACAAGTTCTGCCTTTGTTGTCCGACCTGCAAAAATTGCATTTTTACCCAAAGCAACATCTGCTTTACTAAGCTTTGGTATATCTTTAACTTCTACAATCACGTCTCTGGTAATCATTTGCCCGTCGCTGAAGGTTGCAGTCAGTTTAAGCTTCGTTGTTCCCAAAGTTTGAGCTTTCAAAGTTCCGTTAAGAACCTCGTCTGTATAATTATCACGACTTTCTTCAAACGTGACAGAATTCCCCTCTATCACCTCAACAGAAAGAGAAGATGTGTCCTTTGCTCTTCCGGAAGTATATCCGCTGTAATGCAGAGCTTTTCCATCAAGAAGTGCATTTATTTTTAAATCATAAGTTTCTCCAATTGTTGCTGTAACAGAAGCATTTTCATCTATTATTGTTCCGTCTGCAGCTATTGCTATTTTTCTCTCCTGCGGCGCATCTTCAGGAGTTAAGGTTAAGCTTTCAAACATAAGAGCCTGCGTGCTTACGGAATATCCGTCAGCATCTGTCCCGGTGGTTCCCGTTACCTTTGCAAACTTTACCAGAATGTCATCGACACCACCGTCACCGTCGTAGTCGGCCTCCGGTTTGAGATAAAGCTTGTTCAGGTTCTTGACCCTGCTCCAGTCTCTTGAATCATTATCGCAATTGTAATATCCTGCGTAATGAGCATTGTTAGCATATATGTACATAGCTCCGGCGTTCTGATATCCTGCTCCTCCGTCAAAGGTTATGTCGTACCACCCTTCTTTTACATCTTTTACAACAATGACAAACTGCATCATTTTTACATTGCTGTTGCCGCTGCAATCCAGCCAACCTTTTGCCGGATCGTTCGCACAAGCGCAATAGGGAGAATAGGACAAAGACGTTGAATCCACGCTTCTTGGTGTGTTTGGTCCACTTAGACTGCTGTTGTGGATCAACCATCCTGCATCACTCGCCACAGTCCAGTTACCTATGCGCTTACCAAGCGAACAATCTATTATTGTACTGCTGTTAAATTTCAGCACAATAGGCTCCGCATCAATGGCAACTACAACCGAAAATGTAGGTACGATTGATACAATTAACGCCAAAACAAGCAGCGTTGCTGCACTTCGCATCATTTTTCTCCTCATTTGCATTTTCCTCCTCCAAATTACCTATAACATTATTTTCTTATTTTTTCATCTCAACCAATTCATTCCTATGCATCTGAAGCTGATCTTCAAAATGTTGCACACCTTTTTCAAAATTACGCATACACCAAAGCTCACGGTATTCCGGAGCAATAGAGTCTATCATTTTGATAAGCTCATCTTTCTTTTCGTCTGCAGGCTTTATTCCGAGTCTTATTTTACAAAGCTCACTTGCAAGAATAACCATTTTGCAGTTAAGTATAATTTCGCGTTTGAGTTGCAGATCAAAATCGAGCTTTTCAATGTCCTTAAGAATTTTTTCTATATATTCTCTGATATTATCAAAATAAAACGCATCTCCACTGTCCTTTAAATCAAACAGGTAATAATAATTCGTCTGAGAAATGGGAAACTTAAACAAAAGGCCGCACATACTACCGAGGTGAACACGTTCCGGCTCAAGCAGATAGTAATTCGCAACACGGTACATAAGCCTTGAGACACCGACACCGCCAAAGATTTCTTCGTCTACATATTTTTCCGCATTGCGGATGAAGTCAGCCTTAAAGGTTTCTCCGTCCTGCTCGGCACCCACATTCCATGCGTACTGACCGGCAAGTGCCGTCGGTACGTAGCTCCACACATCAAAGTGAGGATGACCTTCGCCGCATCCCCAGTCCGTAAGCAAAAGTCCTTTTGCACCGTACTTGGCACCGATTTCTGCAGATGTCCGAATGTTAAAGGTTGTAACATCAGCTCTGCCCGTAAAGCTCATATGCGTGTTGCACGACGGACATACATAATAATCAAGACCTGTTTTTTTAAACGCAGCGCAATGCTCCGTCATAACCTGTGACTGGATAAGCTCATATCCCCATTCCATAATAACAGCATCCTGAGGAATCTTCTCATAAAGCTTTGACCACTTGTAAATCATATCCCCCCAGAACATAACTTTTTTCCCATATTTTTCTTTTATGTATTTGGTAAGCTTGTTGAGCCATTCCATAAACAACGTATCTTTGCCGTACTTCTTGCAGTATTCCTCCACCTGAAATTTACCAAGCCCGCCCGCCTCATCAAGACCGATATTCACGTAGTCAGATTTGAAATATGGCAAAAGAGAGTCATAGAGGTTTGTAACAAACTCAAAGCTTTCCTCCAAAAGCGGATTTACGGTTGCGGTATTTGTATTCTCATCGCCTATTCTTATATGGCGGAATTCCTCACGTTCGAGCCACATTCCGAGATGTCCCAGCGAATTCTGATTCGGTACGAGGTCTATAAATCTTTCGGAGCAGTACTTATCAAGCTCCTTTATGTCTTCCGGTGTCAGACAATCAAAATTTGAAGTATACTTCGGATATGCGCTGTATTTGAAGCAATCCGCTTCCATATAAAGCTGGAATTCGTTATACTTAAGCCCCGAAAGAAAATCAATGAGTTTTTTTATCGTCTCCACCTTACGCATACGACAGCGGCTGATATCAAGCATGTACCCGCGACGCGGAAACTGCGGCTTGTCTTCAATCTCAACACATTGCAACACTCTGTCGCCTCGCTTTATCATCTGCCATAGAGAGGTTGCCGCACGGTAGAGTCCTTCATCGCATGAAGCTGTAATGGTAATTCCCTGTGAAGACACTGAAAGAATATATTCTTCTTTTAAAAGAACAGGCTTCCTCACAATAGTTACATCGGCGTTTCCATGCCTGATTTCTATGTAAAAATCAAATAAGCTTTTTTTATAATTGTGCTGAAGCTTATATGTTCCTTCAGTTACTTTTTCATTTTGGGGTCTTGGAAAAATCATAAATTTACTCTCCTAATTCATTCTTGTCTTAATTATATCAAACAACCTTAAATTTTAATATAGTATTAACAAACAAAACTTTAGTTTTTCCAAACTAAAACAAGAAAACACCTCACATTTCCCTCTTGCGAAAAAGCACTGTCTGCACATTGGCAATTTTTGCCTTAACTTAAGAAAAAATCCACCTTTCAGCAAGAAAAACTTGACAGTTTTCCACAAAAACGCTATAATATATTTTATAAAAAACAACCTTCACACAAGCAGGTGATTAAATGGTAAACGGAAATATCCCTCAAAAAGATCTTTTTGGCCACTATAAAGAGAATGATTTATATCACTATTCCATGTCCCATTATTCCTTAATCTCTTCTTATTCAAAAAATGCAGAAACCCCTGTCTGCTTCACGCGATACACTCATAAACATACATTCGCTCCATATACAAGTGTGCCCCGAAAAAACAATTGGTGTTCTCTCTATGTTTTCGTTTCCGGAAGATGCACATTTCTTCTTGAAAACAACATTTATACATTGACCGGCGGTGATGCTATTTTTATAAATAACCACGAAGAATACCGCTCGCAATTTCAACTTACACCTCTTATTGATTATTACGAAATTGATTTTCCATGCTCCTTTTTCGAAGAAATATCAGCTCCGAACATTTTTCACAAAATGTTCTACAACAGAGCTCCTTCCGAAAAAAATTACATTACTTTAGATAAAGAAAAACAGGCGGAATTAATGAACAAATTGAAAAAAGCCGAAGAATCCTCCCGGAAAAGCGAGGATGTCTCCGACTTTCTTTCTTACTCCTATCTTATCCAGGCAATTGAAATCCTGTATTCATCCTTCACAAGTGCATCCGATGAACACTCAAATCAACAGCCGCCGCAAAAGCTTGCAGACGCGGCAAGCTACATACACGAGCATTTTCTGACCATAACGACGGTTGATGAAATAGCTGCTTCGTGCAACATCTCCGCCACCTATCTTCAAAGGATTTTCAAAAAGCATTTATCTACAACTCCTACCGCATATATAAACGAACTAAGAATTTCTTATGCCAAAAATTTAATTCAGAACGGCGAATCACTGACCTCGGCATGTTATAACTCAGGATTCAGCGATTACACATATTTCGCTTCCAAATTCAAATCTATCACATCAATTTCCCCATCGCAATTCAAAAAAGAAATGCAGAAATAGAAAAAA
>JAFQVE010000454.1 GCA_017408185.1 Oscillospiraceae bacterium
TGCCGATAAGATTGACGATGAGCTTATAGATGTTATCGCAAAAGAGGATAAGATAGTTAAGTACTTAGACATTCCTATCCAGCATATAAATAACAGAATACTTTCTGCAATGAACAGGCGCGACACCTCGGAGAGCATACGCACGCTTTTTGGAAAGCTTCGTGAAAGGATTCCGGGACTTGTTCTCCGCACAAGCCTTATTGTAGGTTTTCCGGGTGAAACCGCGGAGGAATTTGAAGAGCTCTGCGATTTTCTGAAGGAATATAAGATTGAGCGCGCCGGCACGTTTGCATATTCCCGCGAGGAAGGGACACGCGCGGCGGAGCTTCCCGATCAGGTTGACGAGGATGAAAAGCTTCGCCGATGCGAGCTTGTAGGGGCGTTGCAGGCACGGATTATGGATGAGTACAATGAAAAAATGATGGGTAAGACACTTCGTGTATTGGTTGAGGGCTTTGACCGCTACAGCGAATGTTATTTCGGAAGAAGCTTTGCCGATTCGCCGGATATTGACGGAAAGGTCTTTTTCCGCGGCAAGAAGGGAATTGCCCCGGGTTCGTTTGTCGATGTTGTGATAGACGGCGAGCTTGACGGAGATCTTTTGGGCGAGGTGAAATAAGGAGGAAGAGTTATGACTACTGCGAATATTATATCAATCATAAGAATGTGTCTTATCCCGGTGTTTATTCTGTTTGCATTGCTCGATTTTCCGACAAGCTCGTATATAGCCGTTGCAATATTCATTGTTGCAAGCATGACTGACTGGGTGGACGGATACATTGCCAGAAAATACAATCAGGTAACAACCTTTGGTAAGTTTCTCGACCCGCTTGCGGATAAGCTGCTTGTCATTGCGGCGGCGCTTGTTCTTATCGAGCGCGGCGATATGGGCAGTGTTCCGGCATTCATCATTGTCGCGCGTGAGCTTATCGTCACCTCTTTGCGTATAGTTGCAATGGGTGAGGGAATAGTAATTGCGGCACAAAAATCCGGAAAGGCAAAGACATTTATTCAGATGGTCGGGACGGTTTTCCTGTTCACACCTTTGCGTCACATTGCCGTTTTCGGTATCAGCCTTGGAACGGTTGTTGTGTGGCTTATGGCAGCTATAACGGTTATATCGGGAATAGAGTATTTCAAAAGCTTTGGCGGAGTGCTCAATCCTACTGAAAATAATAAAGGCGAGGGAAAATAAATTATGAAGCTTTTTAATTCACTTACAAGAAAAAAAGAAGAATTTACACCTATGGATCCGCAGAACGTAAAAATGTATTCCTGCGGACCTACGGTATACAATTACTTTCACATTGGAAACGCGCGCCCGTTTATCGTGTTTGACGTTTTGCGCCGCTATATGGAATATCGCGGTTACAACGTAAAGTTTGTTCAGAACTTTACCGATATTGACGATAAGGTTATAAACCGCGCAAACGAAGAAGGCGTTACTTATAAGGATATTGCAGATAAATACATCGAAGAATACTTTGTCGATGCAAAGGGTCTCGGTATTCATCCGGCGACCATCCATCCTAAGGCAACGGAAAACATTGATGCTATTATCGAGATTGTGTCAACGCTTATTGAAAAGGGCTATGCATATGAGTCTGAGGGTGACGTTTATTTCCGTGCACTCAAATTCAAGGACTACGGCAAGCTTTCAAAGCAGCCGCTTGAGGATCTTGTTGCCGGTGCGAGAATAGGCGTGGGAGAGAAAAAAGAGGATGCGTGTGACTTTGCGCTGTGGAAAGCCGCAAAGCCCGGCGAGCCGTCATGGACATCTCCGTGGGGTGAAGGACGCCCCGGCTGGCACATAGAGTGCAGTGCTATGGCAAACCGTTATCTTGGAAAGACGATTGATATTCACAGCGGCGGTGTTGACCTTACTTTCCCGCATCACGAGAACGAAATTGCGCAGTCGGAAGCGGCAAACGGATGTCAGTTTGCAAACTTCTGGCTCCATAATGCATTTCTTAATATTGATAATAAAAAAATGTCGAAATCTCTCGGTAATTTCTTCACTGTGCGCGATGCGGCAGAGGCTTACGGATATGAGGCAATCCGATTCTTTATGCTTTCCGCGCACTATCGCAGTCCGATAAATTACTCGCAGGAGTCGCTTATGCAGGCGAAGGCCGCGCTTGAAAGACTTCACAATGCAGTGAACAATATGGAATTTCTCAGCAAAAACGGAAGCGGAGAGGCGCTTTCTGATGCTCAGAAGGAAATTCTCTCGGGATTTGACAAGCACAGAGAGAAGTTTATCGCCGCAATGGATGACGATATCAACACGGCGGATGCAATCGCCGCGATTTTCGAGCTTGTTCGCGATGTGAACAGCACCGTTGCAGATAACGGAAGCTCTGCTTTTGCGGCAGAGTGTCTCGCGCGCGTGCGTGAGCTTTGTGATGTTCTCGGACTTGTAGAAAAGAAAGACGAAGCCTCTCTTGATGCTGAAATTGAGGCA
>JAFQVE010000455.1 GCA_017408185.1 Oscillospiraceae bacterium
GCCGTCAACCACCTCGTAGGTCTCGCCTTACTTACCCCACGAAACAAGCTCCATCGCCTCGTCGGTATACATCCAGTCAACAAACTTTGCGGCGTTTGCAATGCCGTCGGCATTGCCGGTGTCCGGAATGGACATACCTATCATTTCAAGGTCGCCGCGCTCTATCATTGATACGCCCTTTTCCTCATTTGCAACGGGCGGAGCGAACGCCTGAAGCTTATACTCCGTATTGCCGTTCTGATGTGCAAGCTGATTGAAGTAATCTATGCGAAGCTGAAGATGCGGAAGGATAAAGCCTTTATCGGTAAGCATAAATTCTTCCCATGTGGCATTGTTAAGCGTCACGGAGTCTGCCGGCATGAGCTTTTCGTCTATCATCTTTTTATAGAAGGTTACAACCTCGAGCGCGGTCTCCTCCGTTGCTCCCCAGCGCCACTGCTCGTCATCAAAGTCGTAATATGCGCCGTATTCCCACCACTTATCAAAGGACGAGCCGGGGATATTGAACACATACGACATTGAACGTGTGCAGAATGGATATGAATCGGGATAGAGCCCCTTGAGAGTTTTACAGACGTCATAAAGCTCGTCAAAGGTTTCGGGAGCTTTGAGATTGTGTTTTTTGAAGATATCCTCGCGATAAAGCCATGCACGCATACGTGTTTTGCCCTCGCGTCCGCTTCCCGGTGTATAATAAATCTTGCCGTCTGCACGCTTTCTCGGTGTTACCGAAACTGCATACTCTTCTTCGGAAAGAGAAGAAAGCCATGCATTGTAGTTTGGCATATATGCATCTAAATCCTCAAAAGCAATGAGTCCTTCGCCCGCATATTTTGAGTGGGCGTTTGCCGTTCCGAATGCAATAAGGTCGGGGAGCTCTTCGCGTGCCGCAAACATGAGCGGATACTTTGTTGCAGCATCGGTTGCAGGAACTGCAATAATGTCAAGTGTCGCGCCCGAACCCTCGGACATATATTCCCACAGCTTCCAATCCTCACTCACCGGCCACGAGGCAGATGATTCTACCATGTACGTGATAACATCGTCTTTTGTGAGCGGCTCGTCTGCTCCCTCGCCGGAGAGAACAGTGGCTCCGCTTCCGCCACCGCACGCGCAAAGCGTGAGCAGCATTACTGCTGCTAAAGTCAATGCGATAAGTTTTTTCATGGTGTTTTTCCTCCTTATTTTTTGTTAATACACATTGTAGGGTTCGTCGCCTGCCGACGAACCGTTTACGGACAATCGTAAACGCTTGTCCCTACAACGCATTTTGTCACTTCACAGTATATTCCATAATTCGCTTTAACAATACTGCAACCTCGGCTCGGGTTGTGTAGACCGTCGGTGCAATCCGTCCGGATTTTCCGTTAACTAGACCCGCGGAGACGAGGACATTGACTGCTTCTTTTGCGTAATCCGCGACCTCGTCGAGATCGGTTAATTTCGGTTCGTCGTAAACGCCGAACCCTACACCGAGTTCTTGCATAGCTCTATACACTATCACCATCATATCCTGTCGGGTGATATGATTTCGGGGTGCAAATTTGTTATCACCAATACCGCCAACAATCCCTGTATTGCGCGCAATCGCAAGCTCGGATGCGAAGTAATCACTTGCTGTGACGTCTGCAAAGTTTTCGGAGCTGTCACTTTCAAGCTTGAACGCACGGACAAGAAGCAGTGCAAAGTCTGCACGGGTGATGTTGCTTGCCGGTGAGAATGTGTTTTCGCTTGTTCCCTTGATAATTCCGTCCTCTGCAAGCGAAGTTATTGCAGCCTCTGCCCACGCGTGGCTCCCGAGATCCGTAAAACGGACGCTATCCGTTTTACCCGATGCATCAGGTGCATTTTCTCCATCGGTTTCGGTCTTGTCAGTTTCGACGGTGTTCGCCGTATCATCCGGCTTATCAGTCGGTGCGTCACCGCCGCCACCGCCTTCTCCACCACCTGCGGGTGATGTGTCAGTCGTTCCGGCAGACGGAGTTTCCGTTTTGTCCGACGGCTTTGACGTTGTCGAGCCGTAGACAGTCACATAGAAGTGAAGCGTGCTCTCTCTACCGCAGTCATCGCGTGCCGTAATTGCAACGTGGTTTTCTCCTACCTGCGAAGAATCCGGCTTCCACGTAAATCTGCCGCTCTTCTCATCAATGCCTGCACCGCGCGGAAGCACTGTTCCTACATATGTAATATTGTCACTTACCTCACTTGAGGCATTCAGCACAACAGCTACTGCACTTCCCGCAGATACGGAAATCCCGTTTGATATATCGCTGAAAACAGGTGAGCTGTCATCCGTAAAGCTTCGCGGTATGCGTGCTTTCTGCCCCTCGGCTATCGTATACAAATATCCCTTCTCCTGCCGGTACGGGTCTGCATATTTTCTTATCAGCGTGACCATACCTGTATTAATAACAATATCTCCGGGATCTTCGGTACTTCGGGAAGCAGAAAAAATTTCATAGCTTCCGCTTCTGCCTTTTTCGCCGTTGTCAATATACACATATTCTCCGGCAAGCGCCGCTATTTCCGCATCGGAAACCTTCGTCTCCGGCGTGATAATTATTTCGTTTTCAAACTCAAGCGTTTTTGTAAACGCCTTTACCGTGCCGCTTATTTCCGACGAAGCCGATATTTTCTCACCAAGCACCGTTCCGTCACAGAGGAATCTATATGTATTCTCTCCGTTCTGCACGGTATATACTCCGATAAATCCTGAGAACGCAAGTGCACTTCCGTCATCAAGCGTTATTTCATATGTTACGGAGCTGTTGGTTGAATAAAGAATATAGTCCACTCTGCCGCTTATATGCTCAATCCTTACTGCGCGGTGTGCATCTCCTGCCTTTTCCTCACCACCGGAAATTCGCATTTCAAGCTCATCCGCGCGTTTTATATACCTTAACGCACGGTACGGCTCAAGCACAGTTGTAAACACCGTATCAAGATTTTTTCCGCTGTTTTTAACAAGCAGATATTTGAGCTTTTCAACATTTTTGTTTCCGACAGTCTGCGGCGGAAGCCCATCCGCAATCGCAATTTCACTTTTAGCTCCGTTCTTTACATTGCCTGCGTTGAGCACAGTCAGGCGCAGATGCAGATTTTTATTATCTGCAACCGCCTTATTATAGTCCTTTATTGCAAAATCAACCTCAACTCTGTTTTCCGGAGAGGTGTCTCTGTCAACATTGCGGAGCCACGTATATCCGCGGGGATACAGAGTTGTGTATGTCCACTCTGCCGGGGAATTCGGGTCCTGTCCGTAGACAACCGATAAAAGCTCTTCGTCATCCGCAAGCTTTTCTCCCTCTGCCGGAATACGCACGGAATACGTTCCGTCTGCATTCGTCTTCTTGACGTACTTCGCATCGCGACCCGCATACGTTCCTTTATAATTCCCGTTTTTATCAAGCTGGGAACCTGAGATGTAATTCCCGTTTTCATCCTCAATAAGCGTGAAATCAAGACCTGTCGTTTCAACCACTTCATCTGACGATGCGTGGAGCGAATATGTGTGCGTGTTTCCGCCGAGTACGCGGAAGAAATCCACCGCATACGAATTTTCATCATCCACCTTTATCTGCACAACGCTCCTGCGGTACTCCTCCGTGACGCCATTATACACATACGGAGTTGAAACATCCATAAGCTGAACGCTTTCGCCTCGCTCAAAATGCTTCGCCTTACCGCGGATATCCGCTTCCGATGTCTGATCCTTTTCGTTCACCGTTACGGTGTTGTGCGCAAGCGTTGCTTCCACCCACTGCAGTCTGTTCGGCTGTGTTCCCGTTTGCTCCGGATAACCGAAATCAGGAAGAAAGTTAAGCCCGAAAGCCGTCATACCGAGGTTCATTGTATCCTTGTGCCCGTGGCCTGAGCTTGAGCCGTAATACATCCATACATCGCGGCGCGTGTTCTTCGCCGTGCTTCCCGTACCGTCGGTGAAGTCATCTCCGTCACGGAGTGCCGCAAAGCCGAAGCTTGTGAGCATAACGGAGAACGGATTGAATTTGCCGTGTTCTCTTATAACCTGCTCCACCTCATCGGAAAGCTTTTCCGGATTTTCGGCATCTATCGCATAATGCAGCCCTTCTGCCGAGTTTCCGTTAAGGGTATAGAGCACCTGAGCAAAAATCGGATCTGCTGTCATTTTCCAGCCGTACAGGATGGACTCCGGGCTTGCCCAATGCCCCTTTTCAAGAGTATCAAGCGAGTCGCCGATATTCGGGGTGTAGTACGATGACATAAGCGGGATATTGGAATAAAGCATCTTTATAAACTTCGGATTTTCCGAAAGCTTTGCTGCTTTAAATCTGTCATACATTTCAAGACATTCGTTGACCGGATAAAGCCTGCTTATCCAGTAAGCATTATAATGCGACGCTTCATCTCCCTGTCCGTCAGCATCAACATCATCCACAAGCTTTGCGTTTATTCCTCCGCCTGTCTGCTTTTCTGCCTCTCCTGCATTCAACCAGACTGAGTTCAGCATAAAATTGAGAATTTCCGCCGACTCCGGCATTGAATCGAGGATTACCGCAATGAGGGCCATAATCTTCTGATCCATTCCGAAATTTCCGTTGATTGAAAAATCCATAAGTCCGTCGTATGCAGCACGGAGGATTCCGTCCTCCGTATGCGTGCGAAGCTGCGAGGGCGTATTCTTTGCGTAACGGAATTTAAGCTTTTCCCCTTTTTCCTTTATATAATTTAAAACATCTTCATCCTCATACAGCTCAAAAACCGTATCGTATGCAACAATAATCTCATCTATAAGGTTTGTTTCCCATACGCGTCCTATGGTCTTTCCGTAATTGGTATTGCCTGCCGCTGCAGTCGTTATAAGCGAGCCGTACTTTCCGACATTATACTCCGGATAAAAATCCGCAAGCCGATCAATCAGAATTGCTGCAACCCTGCCGTATTTCTTATCTCCGGTATAGTAATACGCATCCGCACACTGAACTATTGCATCATAAACCACGCCGTTGCGCCACACTCCC
This sequence comes from Oscillospiraceae bacterium, assembly GCA_017408185.1. The sequence goes on from JAFQVE010000455.1 coordinate 5,001, forward strand.
CAATGGAGATATTCGGCAATGTAGGTATGCGCTTCAGCCTCATTCTTTGATGAGTCCTTCGGGTCAATATACGCATAGTAAGGCGTACCGTCATCATGCGACGGGATATATCCCATACCGTCATCAACGCCCCAGGTTTCCTGCGTTTCCCCGCTTCTCAACCCTTTTCCGGCATTAATGGTTTTAACCTCAGCAAGGTCTTCATACAGCTCATTGTACAGATATCCGCCCTTGACGCCGTAGCCGTAATACGCCTTCCACTGCTTGCTGTGTTCTTTTCCCGGCTCCGTTACAGACTTGTCTCCGAACAGCTCGCGGTGAGCCTGAAGTGCGCGAAGGCGGTCAAACTCTCCGTATTCGTTAAGACCGAGCTTGTAAAAGCCTTCAAAATTATTGCTCGGGAAAAGGCGCTTGCAATCGGGGCACTGTGTTTTCCACGGACGGGAAAGCGCATTGTTCTGCATACTGTAAAGTCCGTATTTTGCGCGAAGGTCAACATTGCAGTAGCGGCAAATCCACGCGTTCGGATCGCTCGGCCGCCCCACCTGAGAGCTTCTCGGAATGCCTTCCGAATGTATCATATCATAGATAAGATCAAGGCTTCCGACAAGCGGATCTGCCTCAGCAATCACCTTTTCGGCAGTTTCCTTTGCCCAGTCGTATTGTTTCACATTTTTGCGGACATTTTTCTTTTTATCTTCGGTTCTGTAGGTTGAGCCTGTCTTTGCCCTTGCTACGGTAAGCGTAATGTCCTTTTCGCGTATTCTCCCGTTATGCTCAATCTTAATGCGGAATTTTGCTTCGCCCTCTGAAACCGGAACGATATCAAGGCTGTCCGTGAGGTATGCACGCTCCGGCGTAAGTGCTTCCGCCCAAACCCCGGCACCGGTCATATCAAGCTTTTTCCCGAGGTTGCTTATCGCCTGTGCATACAGCGGCACGGTATCTCCCGGTATATCCGTAAGCCGTATATGCCGGCTTCCTCCTGCCGTTGCATCAACATCCGTCATCCCCTCCGGAAGCACCTCAATGACCAGGCTGTCATCCGACACCGTCTTCCCGTTGAACGTTGATGTGACGGTTATCGTTGCCTTTCCGACCTTATGCGCAGTGAGAAGGTTTCCTTCCACCGTTACAACGCTCTCGTCCGAGCTTGAAAGCCTGCTCTCTATCGCTTCGGAATACGAAACTCTCTCTGCTCCGATAACCGGATGCACGGTAAGATATGCAGAGTCACCTGCAAAAAGCTCTTCCGCCTCCAAGGTAACGGATGTTTTTGTGATTTCATCATTTGTAATTTTTATCTTCTGCGACTTTTCAACAAAGCTCTCGCCGTCAAGTGACGCAGAGATTTTCACGGTTGCCTCTCCTGCTTCTTTTGCGGTAAGAAGATATCCTCGCTTTGCGGTCTGCTCCTTAATATAATCAAGCCCCGAAAGCTCTATGCAGGAATTGTCTGAGCTGTGGCGGATAATCCGCTTTGTCTCCGGTTTTCCGTCATTTGCCCAGTCACTGAAATGGCGCGTGCTTCCGTCAGTCATATATACCACGGCATCGCTCCGGAATGTTTCACCCACGGCAAGCTCTGCCGGCAGCTCCGCCGCGACGCGGGAAAGCGTCACTTCACCCTTTACCGGTATGAATTTAAGCGTGCCTACAGCAAGATACGGATTTGATCCCAGGCTGTTGCGTGCATGGAGATACATATACATCTTATTTTCTCCGCGCTTTAAATGCACGGTGTTAAGCTTTACCGTTCCGCCCGTGGCAAGCGAACCGTCTGAATCGGTATTCCCGCTCCAGAAACTATGATTTCCGAGAAAATCATTTTCGGTATAAATGGCAAAGGTTCCGCCCTTCGGAAGTGCGCCGGCAAGCATTTCCGCGTTGTAATACCCTTCTGCCGGACACTCAAATGAAAAAGCAAAGGTTCCCGAAAGCGTTTTATTCAGTGGCCATTCCTTCCCGTTTGTCATCCACGTGTTTATCAGGAGGAAGCCTGTTCCCGTATCGCCCGCCGTTCCCTTTGAAATAGAACTGCTTATTCCCTCATCTGTCAGGAATTTATATCCCGGAGTAACGGACGGAAGTGTTTTTTCATCATTCGTCACGGTTTGCGAAAAATCAATCATAAACGACGGAAGCTCACTGTACACCGTAACATAAAGTGTTCCGGTTGCTTCCGTAGGCTCGTCTCCGTTCATAACTGTTGCGGTTATCACGGCACTGCCCTCGGAAAGCGCCGTGACGGTTCCGTTTTCGTCTACCGCTGCAACCTTTTCATCCGAGCTTTTATATGAAACGGAAAGGGCTTCAGCGCTTTCCGTTATGCCATCGGTCATCACGGCGGAAATTTCGGTCCGGACAGAGCTGTTCTCCGCATCATCGGCAAGGAAAACAAGCTCACTTTGCGAAAATCTGAGAGAGGCAACGGAGGGTTTTTCCGTAACGGTAAGAACAATCTCATTACTTTTTACGGTTGCATCCTCGCTTGTGACAGTCGCACTCACCGTAACCTCACCCTCGGAAAGCGCCGTGATAACACCTGTCGCGGTGTCGATTTCCACTATGTTTTCCGGAACGCAGGTATACGTCACCGTCGCCTTGTCGGTAAAAGTTTGCCCGTCGGCATACGCAAGGGAAACGGAGGTCTTTGCCGTTCTCGAAACCGGAATTGAAGCTCTATCCGCAGACAGCACAACCGAGGAGAGCTTCGGGATATCTACAGTTCCCGGAGCGGCAAGCTGAAACGAGCTTATCAGAAGCTCCGGCTTTGCAGTATTTACCGTTGTCTGATTCTTTATGTGGAAAATAAGATAATACTTTTTCTTTTCAAGCGTGCGGTTTGAAAAGACCTTATATTCCTTGCTTTCATCGGGCGCTGTTTCCTGCATATCGAGCGTACCGAGAAGGTATTTCTCTTTATATTCCGAATCGGCTGCAATGGCAGTTATATACTGATGCAGACGGTTAACACCTTGAAGCGAAGTGCTTGTTGTACTTTTGTAAAATCCGAATGTATCTTTGTAAGCTTTTTCCGGCGTGCTTTCATATGCCTTTACTTTGTCTTCATCCACCGGCACAAGATAAATATCGCTCACATATCCGTTTTCAAGCGCCTGATATTCAAGCACGGGTGTATATTCCCCCGCATTTGCAACATCAATAAGGATTGCCGCGCCGTACACGTTTTCCAGGCGGCTGCGACTGAAAGTCCACCACAAACCGCCGGACTTAAGCTTCATATCGCTGATATAGCGCATGCCGTCAACGCGCCACGGCGCGGAGCTGACATTCGCCCACTTCATATCCGTGTCAAAGCGCGCAAGGGAAAGCGTTCCTTCGACATACGCTTCTTCCCCCGTTGCCGCCATATCCTGTGCGTGGTTTGTATTAATCGGAACATCCGCGTTAAGCCCGTAGCTTTCATAGCTGAAAATATATTTCTGCGCACTCACTGCAGCTTCTGCCGCAGCCTGCGGGGGAATAAGCGGCAAAAGCATTACGACACTTAAAACAAACGATAATAATCTTTTCATTGTAATTCCTCCCGTTTTTTCTGATTTTTTTCTTTTCTCTTGAGGTTCCTTTGTAAGATTTCCCGCTTATATTTTTATATTATCACCGCGCAGATACCCCACGCGCCTTATCGTATGTTTTTTCACACCTTTTGATAATTGACAAGACCGTTGCCCGATGATACAATAATATCATAAAGGTAAAAGAAAGTGGGGGTGTAATTTATGGAAGGGACGTATTATTCACCGAAGCTTCCTTACGGCAGCTATGATTTTATGTACCGCGTTTTTGACCATTGGAAATATCCGTTCCGCGTTAAAAAGCTCTTCGGAAGTGAAACCTTTCCTGAAACACTTCACATGCATGATTTCCCGCAGGTATGGTACACACTTTCCGGCGAGTATAACCATTATGTTGAAGATACGATATACCGTTGTGTTCCCGGCTCACTTGTCATCGTTCCGCCCGGAACCGGACACTGTTTTCAAATAGGAAGCGGCTGCACTCCGGAGCTTATTTGCCTTCAGGGAACGCATTTTTTCTTCGATAAGCTGCCCGAGCCATACCGAACATGCCTTGTAACAAATCTTTTCCTGCCGCGCTTTTCCCGCGAGCTTAAGCTTCCGCTCCCTTTGTTTCTGCGTTTCGACGGAGAAACGCGCCGGCAATTTGAAGAAACACTTGTATATTTATCTTCTTTCAACTATGCATCCCATCTGCCTAACATCGTTTCTCTCCGCCGCCTCGCAGGAGAGCTGTTTTCCGCAAACAGCTTTGCCCTTTCCTCAAAGCAGCGCAAAGCGTCGGAGCGCGTTATTTCTTCAAAGCTTATGCCTATAATGGATGTTCTTCTCTACATAAACAAAAACCTCGCCCGTAAATTAACGAGCGAGGAGCTTCTCAAGCTTTCGATGATGTCATATTCTGAATTTTTTAAATATTTCAAAAAGATAACCGGTATTACGCTTACGGAATATATCGGCAGGCTTCGCGTCCGCCGCGCGCTTTCATACGTTGCATATACGCAATATTCCTTTGAGTACATCGCCGACCTCTGCGGCTTTGGTAACAGAACATGCCTCGGCAGGCTTTTCAAGCGATATCTCGGAAACACGATGACCGAGGAGCGTGCACGGCAGGAGATTACGAAAAAGGAATATCCACTTACCATTGTTACTCACGACACGATAAACAAGGTCAACCTCGAGCCTGATATCTAGTAAGCATTTTATCGCAAACCGGGGATTGTAGCGAAATTCATTTTGCTACAATCCCCGGTCATTTTTTCAGTATACTATTTCTTCGGATATGCCTTGTAATAGTGTTCGATATTGAGATCCTCATCCATATCAAGACCGTGAGAACCGCATCCGCCGTCTATCGGATGGCAGCCGTGATCCATTGCAAAGCCGGCAAGCGTGTTATGCGCGCCCCAATGCTTTTCGATAAGCTCTGAGAACATTGCAAAGGTGCGGACGTTTGCGCGAAGCTCGCCGAGAGCGACCGTGCTCTCAGGACCGGTCTTGTGCATTGTAGAATCGTAATTCCCGTTGTAAACAAGAATGAAATCATGCTCATCACGCTTCATAACCTCTGCCGCAACGGCGTTTA
>JAFQVE010000456.1 GCA_017408185.1 Oscillospiraceae bacterium
AAGTGGGAGTCTGATATTCCCGCATATGCAAAGGACTCAGAAATGCTTTTCCGCAGCCTTACCGAGGATGTCGTCATGGTGGATGAAAACGGTACAGTAACCGGTGTTGGTAACGGAGTCGGTATGATTGAGATAACGGTTACCTATGGCGAAACAGTCTTTGTCGGTCAGTATCAGGTGCTTGTCGGCTCTGTCAAGAACAGACGGAGCTACTATACAGATGATAAGGTCAAAAACCTCCGAGCAAACATAGAAAAGTATGACTGGGCAGAGGATGAGCGCGACGCTTATGTCGAAGCGGCAGATAAAATTTTGGAACGCGGAGTAGATGCTTATTATAACCTCATAACGACAAACGAGCTTCCCCGTGCGATGAATATGTCGTATCGCTACAATGATACCGGCAAGGATCTCTGCGTTTACTGCGGAGAGAAGACCGGATGGAGCATATCCGAGTTCACGAGACCGTGGAAGGTTCAGTGTTGGAAGTGTAAGCGTCTCTTCCCGAGTAACGAATTTGATAAATTCTATGAGCTTGGCATCGACGAGCACGGCAATTGGAGCTATCAGCAGGCGCTGCAGAAGCATCATGAGATGTTTGTGTGTGCTGATGGTGAAAACTGCGAATGTGATTTCGAGTTTGATTTAAGCCTCCGTCTGGGTAAAAACTATTATACGGAAGGCGAGAACAAGAATGCCGACAGGGCACCCGGTCTTCCGGAGGAATGGAAGGAGTATTACGGCTACGGTAAGGGCTATCTTGAGAATAAGCTCTACAACAGTGCTTCTGACGGAAAAGACAGTTACTTTGCCGTAGACGATGGCTGGGGCTATGAATATGAATACACAATCCCCGAAACCGGTATGGTTGAAACCCGCTGTGAGCCGTTTGTTGCATACTATAACCGTCAGATGTGGCAGTCAGGAAGACTTCCGAATCATATTGAAACGCTTGCAATGGCATATCTGTATACTGGCGAGAAGAAATACGGTATTGCCGGAGCGATACTCCTTGACCGCGTTGCAGACGTCTGGCCCGATATGACCACCGAGCTGTGCGGGAATGTATTCCAGCAGGGCGATGGAAACACTTCATTCTTCAAGGTCGGCGAAGGAACCCAAACCTCCGGCGGCAAGAAAGGAACCTGGGTGAGATATTCTCCGGGCAAGGCAATCGGTCGGTTACACGACTGTGCGCAGATTGCAACTCCGCTCACATACGCCTACGACGCGCTCTGGCCGGCGTTTGACGAGCCTGAGGTTGTTAAATATGCCTCTCGCAAGGCGGCGGAATTTGACCTTAAAAATAAGAAAACGAGCCCTGCGCTTATAAAGACGAATATTGAAAACAACTTCATAAGAGAGCTTGATAAGAATATCCGCGATATGTCGGTAGGTGCAAACTGGGGTGTTACCCAGAAGCTTCACGCGATTCTGGCGATTGTGCTTGATACGCAACCCGAAACTCAGGAGTGGATAGACTTTAATATGCAGGCGGGCGGAAAGTATGACGTTCACGGAAGCGTGGATCAGTTCGGGTTTGAATACATAGGAGGAAGCCTTCTTGACCAGCTCTATGAGGCAGGACGAGACGGATTTATCAACGAAACCGCCCAGCTTTATAACACAGGCACGGCGAGTGCATATTTCACTATGGCGAAGATGTACAACGACTATGATAAGTTTGAGGGAGAAAACCTTGCGGAGATGACAAAGTTCCGCCGCATAGTAAAGGCTCCGTTTGATGTGCTTATCGGTACGCTTATGTCGCCGAATGTTGGTGATAACTATCAGATCGGCGCGCATAACACAGGTCTTACGATGGATTTCTTAACAAACGCCTATGAAATCTTAAAGGATGATCCGGAATATGCAGAGCATATCTTAAAGCTTATTTATATCAAAAACGGATATTCGGAAAAAGATATCCACACGAGCATATTCGATGAAAATCCGGAGGCGATTTCCGAAAAAATAGGCGAGGCGGTAGAAAACGGCGTTATGCTCGATATGGAAAGTCGCAACCTTACGGGCTACGGAATGGCAATACTCCGCGGCGGTGACTGGCTCAATTCCAAGGATAGGGCAAATAATATCAACACCCAGCACGGAGATTATATTTACTACGGTCAGCGCGCAAACTCCCACGTTCACGCCGATGCGCTTGTTATGAACGCATATGCTTACGGCTTCCCGGTTGCCGATGACCTTGGCGGACTCAGCACGAAGCCGAGCACCGACGTGCATAGGGCTGAATTTTTGCAGCACACAATTTCACACAACACCGTAACGGTAGACGAGCGCGCACATTATAAGTGGATATACTCAAAGCCACTCCATTTCGACAGCACAGAGCGCGTTTCGATTATGGATGTAAGCGTTCCGGGAGTTTATGCCGCAAACGACAGAAGTGACATTCAGTTTAAGTATTATCCCGACGTTGAGGATTACCGCAGAACTGTTGTAAGCGTTGAGGCAAACGATGATATTGCATATGCGGTTGACTTTTTCCACGTTTCGGGAGGAGATAAGCATACTTATTCTTTCCACGGAACATCGAACAATGCAACGATAATCGGAGATAATGTTGAGGTTGTATCTCAGAAGGACGGAGACGGAAAATACGTCGGCTCTGTTCAGGGTGAAGATAAGCCGTGGAAGGGAAGCAACGTTGCCGACTCGGTCAGCACCACAACCGGAGAGGACGTTTCACCTGATGGTTTGGGAACAATGAGCTGGTTTGGAGAGGTTGACAAGGTTAAGGAGCCGGAAAATGCCGGCGTGTTCAGCGTTGACTGGA
>JAFQVE010000457.1 GCA_017408185.1 Oscillospiraceae bacterium
AAGGTATAATCAGAATCGGATGAGGTTCCCTTTATTCCGCGGAGACTGTAGAGAGAATATTCGTCAGCTTTGATATCCTCGAGAAAATACATATTGCGGTAGTAGGGGTTCGGATCTCTCCAGCAGGTGGTGCGCTTGACTGCAAGGAGCATCGGGATCAGCGGATCACCGTCTTTTTTGCTGAACTCGTATTGGTGACGGAGCTTGTTTGTTATCCCGTCATATTCAATGCAAAGAGTGCGACCACCAATTGCATCTGCATCATCAATAACTCGTGCGCCTTGTCCATCCAGATTCGGATAACCGCCATACTCATCCATACAGTGCATCAGGGGAACGATGATCTCATACACATCATCGGGATCAAGATGCGAGAGCTCCTTTGGAAGCGGAAGTTTTTTCGGCGCTTCGCGGTTTAAGCGCATTATTTTCCTTCCGTATTTGAGGAGCCTCTGAACCTGCTCGCATTCCTCATCATAAACTACAAGCTTTTCAAGAATGTCATATACCTCGAGTGCACGATCTGCCGCCTCGGTGCGCGATAAATCAAAGGTTTTGCCATCTGCTTTTGCAAGGCGGATAAAATCATCGTGCCTTATGGCGATTGTCTTATCAAGGTCGGCGCGCAGTATTTTTACTCGGTTTGTAAGCTCTTTTGAATACTTTACGGCATCCAGCGCTTTCTCGAGATATTCATTTCCGCGAAGAACAGTATCGAGGTCAATGAAGTTGTTCTGGGTTGTCGGGAAGTGAAGAACCACGCGCGTTTCATATTTATATGCGGCATCACGGAGAAGATAGAGATAATTTTTAACGTATTCACCGGCTTTTCCGTAATACTTGAATATGAAATCATCAAGTAAATCTTCAAAACGGACATCCGGATTCTCCATCATTTTGCTCATAAGCCAGTTCTGCATTGTCCACATTCCGTTTTCAACATCCTCGTGTGTTTCGATATATACGCCTTTTACTCCGTTTTCTACATAGACCTTGAAGTTCTCTTCAAGATTGAAAAGCATCGGAAGCGGATAATAGGGATACTGATACATATAGTAATCCCACACCAAGAGGGTTGCGTCATTTTGGCGCGAAAGCTCGCCCCATTCAACAACATTCTTCTTCTGTTCCGTATTGTGACGGTGATTTAAGTGGTGAACGATGTCAGTATAGACATCTGCAAGACGAATGATGACATTCTTTTCCGGACATGTTCCATCCTTTGGTTTGTCGCGGTATCGGGAATAGGCAAGCGTCTCAATCATTGTGTCGGGGTGTACCTTTGCAACCTCGCGCGCAACCTTGTTTACCATTTTGAGTATATGTCCGAGCATTCCGGATTCCGCAACAGATTTTTTGCACTTTTCGCAACCGCAATGACCGCCCCCGTCTTGGAGAGAAAGCGAATAGAAGGTCGGCTTGTTGATTTGAAGCTTTTCTGCCATCTTGTTGTCCTCTTCAATTGCGGCAATAACGAGCCTTGAAAGCTCGGCTATCATATCATCATTGCAGAAGCAGAGCTGACCGTCAGAAAGATATTCCTTGAATTTATCATCCCAGGCAAACCAGTCCGGATGCTCATCAAAGTATGTTTCGGGGTTTATATACATCGGCAAGGTGTGAACGTGATGCGGTCCGCCGCCATAGAAAAATCCGCCGTACTTTTGTGCGGTATCAAGTGCCCAGCCGGTAACGATTTCTTTATGTGGGTTTCCGCTCTGACGGGTTCTTGCGATAAATCTCAGATCACGTTTGCAATGGCGCGTGGAAATCTGACGGAGCTTGAATTTCGGCTCACCCGCAAGCTCAAAATCAGCGGGAACAGAGAATTCGTCAACAGACGGAACGTATTCCTCCCATTCGTTCCACCATCTTACGCCGAGAACATCTTCGAGAAGATGAAAAACACCATAGATAAGACCGCGCTCAATCGGAGTTCTGGCGCCGCTGATTACGAGGTTATTGTTGTGCGCTTTTATGTACCACTGTTCCTCGCCTGTGCAGACGGGAGCGACAGTTTTTGCGTATTTTGTGTGACCAATATAAATTGCATTGCCGGAAACTTCACTCTCGCTTACAATGCTGAAAGTTGCACCCGTTGCTTTCTTAAAGTATTCGCAAAGCTCTTCTGCAGCGGTCGCTTCAACTTTAGAAGCATTTTCCGGTATCGCTATCGAAAGATAGCTTTTTTTGTTTTTTGCGATCAAAATAATGTTGTTCATGTTTTTTCTCCTTTAATATTTTAACGTTTTGCTTTTAATCACCAAGTGAAAAGCCCCAGGTTCTTTGCCGGGAGATAGTCTCTCCGGGGGCAAGGTCAATTGCAATGTACATTTCCGGGCATAAGGTATAATAATCGCTCCATACAGAAACGCGGACAGGAGCAACATCAATCTTTTCGTAGCAAAAAGCTTTATTTGTTTTTGACTTCATAATCCAGCTGTATTCATCACAGCTTTTAATATTGCTTTTGTTGTCAAAAAAACATGTCGTATCAGGATAATGTGAAAAGGTGAAGTATCCGTCCTTGCAAATCATTGCACCGCTGCGGAAGTTCTCGGGAGGTGCGGCAGCAGGGAATTCGAGGATGTAATTCGGCGAAATTTCTTCACCTGCAAGGCTTAAAAAGTTATGGCACATCTCCTGTGTATGGATTTCGCGCTCTCCGGTATTTGTAAATGTGACCTTTTCAATGATTTCAGAGCCACAAAGGCTTATTATTCTCGTTTCAATATACGAAAAGCCGTCAACTGTCGGCGTTTTTGTTTCAAAGACCGCGGAAGTTTCAGTATAGCTTACTTCTATATCAAAATGCTCTTTTATATCAAGCCGGTCTTTTGCTTCATTCGGAGCTTTGTAAACTCCTGCGCCCACACCGGGGAGAAGGGTGAGCTTTCCCGGAATAGCTTCTTCCTGCGAAATCGGCATAAACTGACAACACAGACCGCTGCCCTCCGAGGTAAGCTGTCCGCCGGGGCGGTTGCGCTCATATTCGGAAAATCTTATTCCCTTGCACCACACATCCTGAATAAATCCTGTGTGGCACCAGCGCGAACGGTCATATTTAACACCGTTCGGATAAAGAATCCGCACTTTTATTGTTCCGTTATCAAGATAGAAAAAATTTTCTGAAGGAGTGAAGCTTTTCAATTTATATGTCCCTTTCTGCGCGATGATTTTATGCTTTTGGTAATCACGAGGTTAATTGTAACTGCCGGAATTCATTTCGTCAACCGACTTGATAAAACATCGAAGTTGTGTGATAAAATGCCAAAGCTGTGTGATAATGCACCTATTTCCGAAAAAATGCAAACCGGGATTATATAACCACCGTGTTTTAATACATATGCTCCTTTTTATATTCCGCAGGGGTTTTTCCCGTTTCTCTTTTAAAAAAGGTTGAAAAGTTGCAGCAGTCGGAAAACCCGCATTGCTCGGCAACCTCCGAGATGGTATAGCTTTTTATTTCCAGAAGCGATTTTGCAAGGCCTATGCGGAGTCGCGCAAGCTCACGAAGCGGAGAAATACCGAACTTCTTTTTAAACAGTCTGCGGAAATACACCTCGCTTAAATTGCACATATTTGCAAGCTTTGAAACGGAAATATCGTTTCTGTAGAAATTTTCGCGAAGATAAACAACTCCGTTTTTTATAAGCTCAAACTCACGCTCGATATCCAGAACCTCTGTCTTTTCAAGCTCAGCAAATACCGAATAGAGAAGAGACGTGCATCTGTATTCGTATCCCTCGCGCTTTTCCTGCCACTCTTCAAGAACGCGCTCAAAAAGCTTTATGAAAATTTCAGGCTTTTTTGTGTGCATAACGCGTATTGCAGTGTCCTTTCTTCCAAAGAGGTTAAGGTGCAGGGCGATAAGCTCAACGTTTTCTTCATCTATATAATAGTCAACCCCCGGTGGAATAAAAACTATGTCTCCGGCTGCGGCGTGCTCCTTTTTGTTTTGAAACTCAAAAGTTGTGCGTCCGGAAAGTCTTAGAGAAATTGCCGTGTGACGGCGGTCGGTGCTTGCCCCCCTGTTTGTTTTTCTGTAGCATTTATAGATGCTGTTTACCGTAAAAGCACATTTGGTATAATCAAAAAACATCTAAAAACCTCCTCTCTGCCTTTTTCAATAAAAGCATAGCACAGCTTACTTTTAAAATCAATATCTGTTTCGGAAATCAAATGTTTTATATCGTTATGAAAATTTACTTGCATTCAAGGTTAAGATATAATGTATGCTGACAGATGCTATGAAAGGAAAAGTGTCAGTAATGAAAAAATCCCATTTGCAGCTCTCTGCTGATTTACTTAAAGACTGGGTTGTGTTCTCACAGCGCCATTTATATGAATGTAAAGACCGCCCGGGGCTTGTGAGCTATGGCGTCGGCGAGCATGCTTCGTGGGGTGTACAGTCGCACCAAAAGGCATTTTCGGCTTTCGCAATTGCCGCACTCAGCGACGAAATTGACTGGAGCGACACAACACTTTCGCGGGAAAAGGTTCTCGCCCAGGCTCTCGGAATGCTTCGTTACAATCTCGCTTCACATCTTACAGGCGATTACCGCTGCATCGACGGTGAAAAATGGGGCAATACATGGATAAGTGCACTCGGTATTGAACGTATGTTCCACGCAATTGATGCCCTAAAGGATTATTTCACACCGGAGGATGAAGAAAACCTCCGAAGAATGATGCTTTCGGAAGCGGATTATTATATGAATGAACAGCCTGTTCTCGCAGGGCTTGTTGAAAATAATAAGCCTGAGAGCAATATCTGGAGCGGTGCTCTGCTTTACCGCACGGCGGCAATGTACCCCGATGCACCGAACAAGGACGGCTACATAAAAAGGGCACAGCGCTTTTTTGCAAACGGAATATCTCTTCCGTCAGATGAAAATTCGGATGAGATGTGTGACGGAGTGCGTATAGGCGATTTGTTTGTAGGTGCAAATATGTTTGAGACATATGCCTGCAATCACCATGGATATCTCAATGTGGGATATATGGTGATATGCCTTTCAAATATTGCAATGCTTCATTTCGGACTTAAGAACTTAAACTATGACGCTCCGAAAATGATTTACCGCCACGCAAAAGAGCTTTGGGAGCTTGTCCGAAGCCTTATATATAAGGACGGAAGGCTTCTTCGTATAGGCGGTGATACCCGTGCAAGATATTGCTACTGTCAGGATTATGCTCTCCCCATGTGGGCTTTTGCAGAGGAATTCTGGGGAGACGATTGCTCATCCTTTATAAACGGATGGTTTGAAATCCTGAAGCGTGAATCGCATTTTAACGGAGACGGGTCATTCCTATCCGCGCGTATGGGGCAGTTTGAAAACCGCTCACCGCTCTATTACACAAGGCTTGAAAGCGATAGGGCAAACGTTGTCTCAATGATGCTTTGTTGGTATAAAAGGTTTAATTCAAATCCGCAAAACGAAATAAAGACAAAGAACAGCTGGAGCGATGATTACCACGGCGCGGCGTTTTCCTCCGACGGAAACAGATATGCTTCGTTTGTATGGCGCTCTGCCGAGCTTCCGCAGGGGCTTATTGTTCCGAAGGACGACAGCTCGCTTGCGGAATGGAGATATAATCTCACCGGTAGGGTTGTCGGAACAGGTCTTAAGAACTATGATGAATATGAAGCATCCGAAGTTCGGATGTTTGACGGCGGCTTTATCACCTTCGGCTCAACTCTTTCAACAAGCGATGACCACCTTGCCGAGAATCAGCCAAAGGAATATATCGCACGCAAGAAAATAGCCTTTGCGGCACTTCCGGATGAAAATACCGTTCTGTGCCTGCAGGAAGCAAAAGCGACGGGAAAAGTGTTTATCGCAGAGATAAAAGGACTTTTCTGGAATATTCCGAACGACATTTATAACAGGCAGGAAAGAACAATCTTCCACGAGTTTGGCGAGGATTATCTGCGCGGCGGAGTTTTTGCAAACGAGTTTAAGGTGATTCCCCTCGGAGGCTTTGTAAACGCAGACAACAAAATCGGTATCGCATCATCAAAGCCCATGCTTCTGATACGCAATCCGCGCCGTCAGGTTGACATAAAGGGGCGCGATATGAGTGGCTCGCTTTATGCCGAAGAGGTTTGCAGCGAATATGTGTCAGCTCCGCGCTGGTATGAAGACGGAGATACGATTTTTGATATCGGCTTTGCCGCAGCGCTTGGTGATTTTGCAGAAACGAAGAAAATGTCAGAGTCTCTTTTCTCGCTTGAAAATACAGAGCTCCGGACAGTCGGGGTTACGGCGAAGGATGGCAAAAAATATCTTCTTGCTGCAAACTTTACCGATGAAGACAAAATTTTAGAAGTATCCGCGAAGGATGTTGCGACAGGAATGACAATAAAAAATAAAAGCATTGCCCCCGGAGAAGCCGTGCTTTTACAGATATAAATTGAAAAGGAGGAAAAAAATGTTTTCACAGGAAGACAAAAAAATTGCAGAAGAGTTTCTCGGAAGGGTTACGGAGAAGCTTTATGTAATGGCAAAAGAAATCGGTGCGAACTTTCCGTATTCGGGAGAAAACGGATGGGTTCCGAAGGGCGAGGGCGTAGACATCACCGATTGGCAGATGGGCTTCTGGCCCGGCATCCTCTGGCTTATGTATATAAAGACAGGCGATGGGATGTTCAAAGAATTGGCTGAAGGGTGCGAAGAAAAGCTTGACGAGGCGTTTGACCTCTTTATGGGGCTTCACCACGATACCGGCTTTATGTGGAATCTTTCCGCCGTGGCAGATTTCAAGCTGACGGGCAATGTCCGCTCACGCGAGCGGGCGCTCCACGCGGCAACGCTCCTTGCAGGAAGATACAATATAAACGGCAGATTTATCCGTGCGTGGAACATTCCGCCAAACGGTCGTGCAATTATTGACTGCATGATGAACATTCCCATTCTTACATGGGCAAGCAAAGAGACAGAAGATCCTCGCTTTGCGCTGATTGCCGAGGCTCACGCAGATACAAGTATGAAGCATTTTATAAGATGCGACGGCTCGGTGCATCATAAGGTTGATTTTGACCCGATAACGGGCGAGGTTCTTGAAACTCCGGGAGGTCAGGGGTATGGTCCCGGCTCCTCGTGGTCGCGTGGTCAGGCTTGGGCAATATACGGTTTTGTGCAGGCATACTTAAACCTCGGTAAACCGGAATATCTCGAATGTGCAAAGCGCGTTGCCCACTACTTTATTGCAAACATTGAGAAAGACAGCATTCCGCTTCTTGATTTCAGAGCGCCGAAAGAGCCGCGGCTTTTCGATGCATCGGCAGGTGCAGTTGCTGCGTGCGGTCTTATAGAGATTGCGCGTCTTGTTCCCGATTACGAGAAGCAGATTTATGAAAATGCGGCAATGTCGCTTCTCCGCGGTCTTGATAAGGATTGCAATTACGATAAGAATGAGCTGAATCTCCTTAGCACCTCAAGCAGCCGTTATCACACTGAGATAGGTCATCACGCACCGTTTATTTACGGCGATTATTATCTTCTGGAAGCACTCATGAAGCTTTATGGCAATGACGGAAGATTTACTATCCACAATTAATCGAGATGGCGTGTCTTTTTGTATTTTTTTATAAACTCGCTCGGCGTCATACCCGTTTGTCTGCGAAATTCCTGTGTGAAATATGAGGTGTTTTCAAACCCGGCAAGCTCTGAAATTCTGGAAATGTTTTTTCCTGAAATAAGCAGCTGA
>JAFQVE010000004.1 GCA_017408185.1 Oscillospiraceae bacterium
AAACGGGTACTTGACTCTATGAAATAATTTTGCATTTTGCACTTTGCATTCTGCATTGTGCGGCAACGCCGCACATAGGTCGCAGTACTTATTAAGAGAATATTGGATTATAAAGCCTCCCTTGCCTAAAGGGAGGGGGACCGCCGGATGGCGGTGGAGGGATTTTATCCCTTTTGAACTACAAAGGAGGACACATTACGATGAAAAAACTAATCGCACTAACCCTTGCAACAGTAATGCTGCTTGCGCTTTGCGCCTGCGGCGACACCGGCACAGCTTCCGGAGATGTCTCGTATGATATTCCGGAGGGAAAGCAACTTCCCAACGACGCAGTCGTCAACGTTACTGTCGCAAGCCATGCTTCCTGGCCGTATGACGAGGATTGGAAAATATGGGAGTACATCCGCGAAGCAATGGGCGGAACGATTAATTACAACGCTGTTCCGTCTTCCGACTTTGGTACAAAGTTCCCGCTTATTATGGCAAGCCCCGAAGAGTTCCCGGATGTAATTGGTTTCCAGAATAAACCGATAGGTTTTTCTGATTATGCTCAGCAAGGAGCATTTCTGGCTCTTGATAACTATGAGGAATTTCTTCCGGACTATAATGAGTTCTGGAGCTCTCTTCCCGAAAAGGACCAGTGGATGAGAAACACACGAAAGGCTTCCGACGGTAAGATTTACTATGCACCCACATACGGCAGAGAACGCGCGACAAACGTCCGCAGCTGGCTCTACCGCAAGGATATCTTTGAAAAGCACAATCTTGAAACGCCGGAGACTATTGATGACTTGTATATGGTTTCAAAGAAGCTTAAAGAGATCTATCCGGAGTCCTATCCGTTCTGCCTGAGAACCGGGCTTGGTAATATGAACGTAATCGGTTCTTCATGGAAGCCGAACTTCCGCTATAATACATACTATGATTTTGAAAACGAGAAGTGGAGCTATGGCGCAACCGAGAGTAAGGTTATGCTTGAGATGGTTGAGTTCTTCAAGAAGATGGTTGATGAAAAGCTTGTTCCGGCTGATTTCTTTACAATCAATGTTTCCTCATGGCAGGAGCTTGTGACAACCGACCGCGGCTTTATTATGCCGGAATATCAGGTGCGCATTGACTTCTTTAACACAATTGCGCGTGCGAAGAATCCCGAATACACAATCGCGGCTATGATTCCGCCGAAATCCACAAACGGAACCGGTATTGCAATGGTCAACAAGCTCAATCACGACCCGACGGGATTTGCAGCTCTCAACACGAATAACGCAGGCAGAATTGCAAACGCAATGAGATACATCAACTGGTTCTATTCCGATGAAGGTGCGGAGATTATCAGCTGGGGTAAGGAAGGCGAGACATACGAGGTTGTTGACGGTAAGCGGAAATTCCTTGTTGGAGAGGATGAGAGCGTCAACACGAAGTATGGCTTAAAGACAATAGGTACTTATCTTCGTGTAGATCCGGCTATGATTGACGCGTCTGTCTCCGAGGAACAGGCGGCAACGACGGACTTTATCCTTGAGCACACATATCCTGAGCTTGACCCGAAGCTGTACATGGAGCTTTCTGCTGAGGATAGCACTCTTGTGGCAGACTATGAGACCTCACTTAAGACCGTTGTCGAGGAAAATCTCCAGAAGTTCATCATCGGTCAGCGTCCGCTTTCTGAATGGGATAAGTTCCAGGAAGAGCTTAAAGAACTTCCTGTAGACGAGCTTCTCGCGGTTTATGAAAAAGCTTACAACAAAGTAAAATAAACCTCCGCAAAACCCGAAGAACAGAAATAACAAAATAACACAAAACCCATCCCATCGGAAATTCCGACGGGATGGGTTTATAAACCGACAATCACCAAAGAATACAATTTCTTGATTGTCGGTTTTGTTTTTCAGATTGTCCTTTATTTTGCACTATCGCACGCTGCGCACACCCTCAAGTATACGCTCTCGCGCTCGCTTTACATCCTCAGCGTTTGCATCTCTCACACCTTCAAGCGGATATTCAATGCCAAGCTTTTTATATTTTGGAATTCCAAGTGTATGATACGGTAAAACATCAAGTGCGCGAAGCGTTTTCAGCTTTCCGATAAACTCTCCCAGCAAAATCAGTGAGCGGTCATCATCCGTAATGCCGGGAACAATGACGTGGCGTATCCAAAGCGGAATTCCTTTTTCGGAAACATATTCTGCAAACTGCAGAATATTCTCATTACGGTGCCCTGTAAGCTCCTTGTGAGTGTCAGAATTTATATACTTTATATCAAGCATAATAAGGTCGGTGAAGGATAAAAGTTCATCGACCTTATTTAAATATTCAGCATTATCGGGGGTAAAAGTTACACCGGATGTATCAATGCAGGTGTGAATGTTTTCCGCTTTAGCAAGGCGGAAAAGCTCTGTAACAAATTCAATCTGTAACATTGGTTCTCCGCCAGTGACCGTAATTCCGCCGTTTTTATAGAACTCACGGTTCTTTTTGTATTCGCGGATTATCTCATCTGCACTGACTTCTTCACCGGTATCTATTTTCCACGTATCGGGATTATGACAATACTTACAGCGCATAGGACATCCCTGAAGAAATAGAACATATCTTATTCCGGGGCCGTCAACTGTGCCGAAAGTCTCTCTTGAATGAACGTATCCCTTCATCAGATTTTATCGTGGAAGGTTCTGGAGATTACTTCGTCCTGCTGTTCACGTGTAAGGTTGTTGAAGTTTACAGCATATCCGCTCACTCTTACGGTAAGCTGAGGGTATTTTTCGGGATGCGCCTGCGCATCCAAAAGTGTTTCTTTTGTAAAGACGTTTACATTTAAGTGATGTCCGCCTTTCTGAACATATCCGTCGAGCATATTAACAAGGTTATCTATCTGGTTTTTTGTTGCTGACATTTTGGTTCCTCCTGAAATTTATTATTCGGCGTTGTCGGTATCAAGTCCTTCAAAAAGGGTGGGGCTGATACAACCGCCGGCTGCGCAATCCATATCAGGATCACCTATAAAGATTTGGTCATCCTTGCCGAGGGCACCGGGAATGATTGAGAACGTGTTTGAAATGCCGTCCTGCGCATCGCGGAAGGGAAGCTTTGAAACCGATGAAAGGGAAGCGACCGCTCCGTGTGTGTCTCGTCTGTGCATCGGGTTAGCTCCCGGTGCAAATGCCTCTCCGCGCTTGCGTCCGTCCGGGGTCGAACCGGTGTTCTTTCCGTAAACGACATTTGAGGTAATTGTAAGGATGGATGTTGTGGGAATACTGTTTCTGTAGGTGTGATTTTTTCTTATATGCTCCATAAAGCGGTGAACGATATCATAAGCAATCTCGTCAACCCGGTCATCGTCGTTTCCGTATTTCGGGAAATCCCCGTCAACCTCATAATCCACGGCAAGACCGTTTTCGTCGCGAATAACGCGCACCTTTGCATACTTTATCGCAGAAAGCGAGTCGGCAACAACAGAAAGCCCCGCAATGCCGGTTGCGAACCAGCGCGTTACCTTTTTGTCGTGAAGTGCCATCTGGATTTTTTCATAGCAGTATTTGTCGTGCATATAATGAATAATGTTAAGAGTGTTGACGTAAACACCCGCAAGCCATTTCATCATATCGTCATACTTTTCAAAAACCTCATCATAATCGAGATATTCCGAGGTTATCGGGCGGTATTTCGGACCTACCTGCTTGCCGGTTATTTCGTCAACACCGCCGTTGATAGCGTAGAGAAGGCACTTTGCGAGATTTGCACGTGCACCGAAAAACTGCATTTCCTTGCCGACCTTCATAGAGGAAACACAGCAGGCTATTGCATAGTCATCACCGTGATTAAAGCGCATTAAATCGTCATTTTCATATTGAATGGATGATGTTTCAATGGAAAGCTTTGCGCAATATCTCTTAAAATTCATAGGAAGCCTTGTGGACCAGAGCACAGTCAGATTCGGTTCCGGTGCGGGACCGAGGTTTGTGAGGGTATGCAGATATCTGTAAGACATTTTCGTAACCATATGCCGTCCGTCTACTGCAACACCGCCGATTGATTCCGTAACCCACTGCGGGTCACCGGAGAACAGCGCGTTATACTCGGGGGTTCTTGCAAACTTAATCATACGAAGCTTCATTATGAAATGGTCAACCATCTCCTGAATTTCCGATTCTGTGAAAACTCCGCGCTGAAGGTCGCGTTCTGCGTAAATGTCGAGGAAGGTGGATGTTCTGCCGAGAGACATTGCCGCTCCGTTTTGCTCCTTAACAGCAGCAAGATATCCGAAGTATAGCCACTGGATAGCTTCTTTTGTATTCCTTGCGGGCTTTGAGATATCAAAGCCGTAGCTTTGTGCCATTTCCTTAAGTGCAGCAAGTGCGCGTATCTGCTCGGAAAGCTCTTCACGGTCACGGATTATTTCAGAGTACATTGCCGAGCGCGTTGTTTCTTTCTGTGCTTCCTTATCTTCAATAAGCCGGTCAACACCGTAGAGCGCCACGCGGCGGTAATCTCCGATAATTCTGCCTCTGCCGTAAGCATCCGGAAGTCCGGTAATGATATGGCTTGATCGGCAGGCGCGCATTTCCGGAGTGTATGCATCAAAAACGCCCGCATTGTGCGTTTTTCTGTGTGTTTCAAAAAATTCCTTAACGCCGGGGTCAATCTCATAACCGTTGTCGCGGCATGCCTTTTCAGCCATACGTATGCCGCCGTATGGCATAAGCGCACGCTTTAACGGCTTGTCCGTCTGAAAACCTACGATTTTTTCCTTTTCTTTATCGAGATATCCCGGAGCATGTGAGGTGATGGTGGATATAACTTTTGTGTCCATATCAAGAACCCCGCCGGCTTCGCGCTCTTTTTTGAACAGGTCAAGCGCTGTGCTCCAAAGAGAAACGGTGTTGTCGGTGGGGGAGGCGAGAAAAGCCTCATCTCCGTCATAGGGGGTATAATTATGCTTTATAAAGCTGCGCACATGAATTTCCTTTTTCCATGTACCGCCTTCAAAGCCCTCCCAGTATTCGTTGTTAATATTTGTCATTCTTCGTATCCTTCCTTTGGATTTTCATTCTCATTCCGTTATATTGTACCACAGAATTATTGTTATTACAATAACAATGCCGCGATTAATCCATAGTAATTTTTGTATGTTTTTTATCCAAAAAACAAAAAGCAAAAATTTTGTAAATTTATGCTTGCAAAAAGGAATTGACAGTGGTATAATCTAATGGTTTGATTATTACATAATAAAGGAAGCGAATTTAAATTATGGGTACATTATTAACTGTTTCTGTCGCTCTGCTTGCGGGGCTTCTTATGACGCGCGTTTTCAAGCCGCTGAAGCTGCCGTCTGTTACGGCTTATCTCATTGCAGGTGTTCTTATCGGACCGTATTGCCTCGGTGCGCTCGGGATAACAAATCTCGGCTTCAACTCGCATAGCGCTGTTGAAGCGTTGGCTCTTGTTTCTGAGGTCGCTCTCGGTTTCATTGCGTTTTCAATCGGAAGTGAGTTTCGCCTTGAGGAGTTAAAGAAAACGGGTAAACAGGCGTTTGTTATCGGTATTGTTCAGGCGCTTGTGGCAACGTTGTTTGTTGACCTTGCTTTGCTTGTTGTGCATCTTATTATGCCGGAGGTTATCACTGTTCCTCAGCTTATCACTCTTGGCGCTATTGCAACTGCAACTGCTCCTGCGGCAACGCTTATGGTTGTACGCCAGTACAAAGCAAAGGGACCGCTTACGGATCTCCTTCTTCCTATTGTTGCACTTGACGATGCCGTCGGCCTTATCGTTTTTGCCGTATCGTTCGGCATTGCAAAGTCTATAGTTGTCGGTCAGGTTGATATGGTTTCGATTATCGTAAACCCGCTTGTCGAAATCGTATGCTCGCTCGGTCTCGGCGCGATAATGGGATGGATTCTCACACAGCTTGAAAAGCTGTATAATTCGAACACGAACCGTCTCAATCTCACAATTGCATTTGTTTTCCTTACGGCAGCACTTTCTATGATGGAGTTCCATATCGGTTCTGTTCACGTAAGCTTTTCATCTCTCCTTGTATGTATGATGATGGGAACGATATTCTGCAATATTTGTCCGCTGTCTCATGACCTTATGGAACGCTCGGACAAATGGACATCTCCGCTTCTTGCTCTGTTCTTTGTTATAAGCGGTGCGGAGCTTGAGCTTAACGTTTTTGCGAATATTGCAATCGTTCTTATCGGGCTTGTGTATATCATCTTCCGCTCGCTCGGAAAGTACACCGGAACATTTATCAGCGCGAAGGCAACTAAATGCTCGCCTGAGATTTGCAAGTATCTCGGTATCACGCTTCTTCCGCAGGCGGGTGTTGCTCTCGGGATGTGTGCGCTTGCAATGGTGCTTCCGGATAACCAGGGTGCGTTGATACGCAACATAACTCTTTTTGCCGTACTTATTTATGAGCTGTTCGGACCTGTGTTTACGCGTATGGCACTTACCGCCGCCGGTGATATCAAGCCGATGTCCGATGAGGTTAAAAACCGCCGTCAGACAAAGCTTGATGCAGCAAAGCAAAAAGCAGAAAATTAAAACAACTCAAAATCCGGATGCCTTTTGGCATTCGGATTTTAATCGACGGAGATTTTTATTATATGAAAGATAAATTGTTTTCATCATTTGAATATGTAAAAACCTTTATAAAATGGATGGTTGTATCTGTTCTTATCGGCGTGGTAGGCGGAAGCGTTGGAAGTTTGTTTCATAAATGCATCGATCTTGCAACAGAAACGCGTGCAGCGCATTCCCGGCTCTTGTTTCTTCTTCCTTTCGGCGGAATTGTCATATGTGCGCTTTACAGCCTCACAAAAACGCGCGTAGACACTAACCGTGTTATAGAATCTGTGCGCGGAGATCAGAACGTTCCGTGGTATATGGCACCTCTTATTTTCGTCAGCACGGTAATAACCCATCTTTTGGGCGGCTCGGCAGGGCGAGAGGGGGCGGCGCTTCAGCTCGGCGGAAGCATAGGCTATAACCTCGGAAAGCTTCTTCGTCTCAAAGAAGGGGATTTGCATATAATCGTTATGGCGGGAATGAGTGCTGTGTTTGCGGCGCTTTTCGGAACTCCGCTTACGGCAATGTTCTTCGCTCTTGAAGTAACAAGCGTCGGAATTATGTACTATGCAGGGCTTTTGCCGTGCGCAATAGCTGCGCTTACCGCAGCTTCAATTGCAGCGTTTTTCGGGCTATCTCCGGTTCGTTTTGATTTTGTAAGCTTTCCGGAGCTGAGTGTTGGTTTTGCTGTTAAAACGGTTATTCTTGCAATTCTTTGCGCGCTTGTGTGCATCGTTTTTTGTACGGCATTGCAAAAATGTGAGCATTATTCGGAGAAGCTTGTGAAGAACAAATATCTCCGAACTCTCGTCGGCAGTCTTATTATAGTCGTTCTCACGCTCGCGCTCGGCACGCGTGACTATAACGGTGCGGGGATGGATGTCATAGCACGGGCACTCGCCGGGGATGCAAGAATATGGGATTTTGCGGTGAAGATAATTTTCACTGCGATAACGATTGCCTCCGGTTTTAAAGGCGGTGAGATTGTCCCTGCGTTTTTTATCGGGTCTACCTTTGGGTGCGTGATGGCATCTGTTCTCGGTGTTCCTGCGGGATGCGGTGCTGCAATAGGTTTTGTTGCTCTTTTTTGCGGGGTGGTGAATTGCCCTGTTGCGTCCGTGCTTTTAGCTCTTGAGGTTTTCGGCGTGGCAAATGTGCCGGTTTTTGCGATAGTATGCGGAGTGACGTATATGATGTCCGGTTATTGCGGATTGTATAAAAGCCAGAAAATAATCTACTCAAAGCTTGAAGCAAAATACGTAAACACCAATGCAGGCTAAAATTTCTCTGCAACCCCTTTGATAATTTCGAGAAGCTTAAATTTGAATTGGTATTGCGGTGTATCGGATGTGACAAATGAAAGCTCTTTTTCTGTAAAACCGTTTTTTGAGAGCTCTGTCTTTGCTTCCGCTGCGGAAACGCACGCGGGCGGGAAGAGAACGCACCACCAGTTTTTGCCGAGCCCTTCGCCTAAATGTATGCGAAGGGCTTTGTATTTTCCGGCAGGCAGAGAAAAGCTGTCATAGACCTTTGTAGGGAAATAGACGTCTGAAATCTCCGCGCGCGAGCTGTATTCGAATCCGTTTTTCAAAATAACCGCATCAGCACATTTCTGCAAAACATCAAGCTTTTCAGAAACAATTTTTTCTGCTTCATCAGTGGTTTTGCAGCCTTCCGTAAGAGCTTCAACCTTTTTTAAAACCTCATCGCGAACTAAAAGCTTAAGAGCCTGATCCTCGGCAGAATCTGAGTTTGCAATGATGTGAAGCCGTATAAGCTTACATGATATAGCTTGTTGTGTTTCAAGCGCAAGTGCACCGGCGACAAGTGATGCGCAAAGCCCAAGCGCAAGCGAAATTTCCAAAATATATTTTTTCACGAAAAAACCTCCGGTTGAAAAGTAACGTGCTTACTTTATAACCAGAGGTTTTTGTTTTTATACATTTAATCTGACTCGGCGCATAATGACGTATCGGAATAATATTATCTCCGTGTTAAAATAATAATAAAAAATACGGAAAGGAAGTTGTTTGTTTGATAATCACAGAAAAGCTTATCGAGGAATTTAAGCAAAATCTTATTGAAGAAGAAAAGGCAGAAGCTACACTTGAGAAGTATATGCGTGATGTCACTGCGTTTCTAATGTGGCTTGCAGACGGCGTACTTGACAAAATGGCAGTGCTCCGGTACAAAAAACATCTTGTAGAATCGGAGTATGCCCCGGCGACCGTAAACTCTGTGCTTTCATCGCTGAATAGTTTCTTTGAATTTAACAGCTGGCATAGTTTGAAAATTAAAATGCTGAAGATTCAGAAGCAGGTTTTTGCGGAGAGAAGTAAAGAACTTTCAAAAGCCGAATACGAGAGACTGCTTAAAGCTGCACAGGAAAAGAAAAATGAGAGGCTATATTATATGATGCAGACGATATGCAGCAGCGGAATACGAGTCTCCGAGCTTTCGGCAATCACGTTTGAAGCTGTAAAAAAGCGCAAAGCGAATATAAATTGCAAAGGGAAAATGCGCGTTATTATTTTGCCGAAGGCTCTGTGTAAAGTATTGACGGAATATGCAGCGAAGCGAAAAATAACAAGCGGTCCATTGTTTATTACAAAAACAGGGAAACCGCTTGACAGAAGTGCGATATGGAAAATGATGAAGGCTCTTTGCAAAAGTGCGGGGGTTGAGCGCGAAAAAGTGTTTCCGCATAACCTTCGGCATTTGTTCGCCCGTACCTATTATTCTATACAGAAGGACATTGTTCGCCTTGCTGATATTCTTGGACATTCAAGTGTTAATACGACCCGCATTTACACGATGGAAACATGTGATGTGCATCGCCGTCAGATCCAGCAATTAGGGCTTTTGCGATTATAAAAAAACAACATAATTGAAATTATGTTGCAAAGCCTTTTTATTGTGAATTTATTACATATCTATGATATCACGTTGATGGTGAGAAGTCAATCATTTTTGTGCTGTTTTCTATTTTTATTACATAAATTAATGTATGCAAATAAGGCTGATAAATAAAAAAAGTTGTTTTTTTTATAATCAGCCTGTTTTACGTGCAGTTTTATGCAAAAGGCGTATGTTGTTCATCCTTCCACAGACGCACAGTACAACATAATTTCAATTATGTTGTTTTTTTATAATCGCAAAAGCCCTAATTGCTGGATCTGACGGCGATGCACATCACATGTTTCCATCGTGTAAATGCGGGTCGTATTAACACTTGAAT
>JAFQVE010000458.1 GCA_017408185.1 Oscillospiraceae bacterium
CTTCTTTTGAATCGGGCTCACTCATATTCTCGCTCATAAGAACCCATGCCGCAACAAAGCTGTCTCCGGGAATGCAGATATTGGCGACACCTTCGGGAGCTTCTCCGACCTTTGTTTTATAATCAAGCAACAGGTCAAGGTCATCCCTGAAATAGCCACCGTCTATCATATTTTTTACACTTTTTTTGAAATAAGCATCATATTTGCTGTCGCATTCCCGCATAAACGAAGATGCATAGTGCACAAGCGAATGGACGGCAAACCTGTCCATCGAACCGTATCCTTCTCCTGCACACATCTTATCATAAAGCTGCATTGAGCGGTCAAAAAAGAGCATTGCCGCCTCTTTGACTTCATCTCGCTTTGTCAGCTTATAAAAGCAGGCACAACCAAGAGCGGCATAGCATTCGGAATGGAGATTATCCTTCACTGTTTTTGCCGCACCGTCACGCGATACGACAAACGGAAGCTTTCCTCCTTCCATCGTGCATTTCCGGAGGAACTCAAATATGCTCTCGCATATTTCAATGTATTCTTCTTTGACTCCGTATTCATTGCACGCGGATGAATATGCAAAAAGTGCGCGCGCTTCTCCCCAGATATTCTTATCCGTTGAATTTACGTTCCCGTCCTTATCGAGAGATGCGAAAACACCGCCAAAGGAATTATCGGGAATTCTTTTTGCGTGAAACGGCAAAAGCTTATTGAGCAAAATCTCTTTATAATTCATATACTACCCTCTTATTACGGATTGAATATAAGATTTTCCGTGTTTCCCTCTCGCTTGATGAGATTCACACAACCGTCAAAAGTGTTGACGTTGCTTATTTTCACATTGTCACCGATCGGACCGACAACGCGGACGGCATTCACGGCGCGAGAGAAGATATTTTTCACAGTGATATTGGATACATCGCCTTTATCCGCATCTCTTCCGCCGTATTTTGTTAAATCTCCGATCTTTAAAGAGTTCACTCCGCGCACAAGCTCATCGCGTGTTGCCGAAGTATCCATAATGCCATCAACCAGCACGTTATATATCTTTCCGCCACCCTGTGCAAGAATTCTTACCTGTGAACAGAGAGAGGAAGACCTTACATTTCTTACTATGATGTTACATATATCCGAGTTCTTTTCGGGATCTGCAAAAAGCTGCTCCATTCGTCCGTTTGCTGTTGAAGTAATTGCAACGGTATCATCCTCAAGGAATCCCGTAATGTTTTCAACGGTGATATTTCTGCAACCGCATCTTATGTCAATACCGTCGGAATTCTTCACGCAGATTGAGTCATAATTTTCAAAAAAGTCGAACCCACCCTCAACAATCTTGCCGTTTTCATCGACACGCTCGGGGTTGGAGCGAAAATCGAGATTTGCAATATATCCGTTTTCGCAATATATGAAGTTGGTTGCCCACCAGCGCTGATTGCGAATATGTAGATTCTTTATTTCAAAGCCATCTACTCTTGCAAAGAGGATAAGATTGTTGTTAAATATTTCCGGCATTCCATCTTGGAGTTGCGTACGTTCTGACAAGCCATTATACTTGCCACCATCGAGAGTGACATTTCCTCTCCCTTCAATTCTTATCCGGCTGTCTTTCTTGCCGAAATTTCTGCAATTTGCATTTGTGAACATATTGCAGAAGGTGTCATCCGCCATTCTGAGGTATGCGTTCTCGAGGACGAGATGGAAATCCGAAGGAATGAGAATTGTTTTCTCTATTTCATAATTTCCGCTTATTACAACACTTTTCTTCGCACTATCTATCTGTTGCTGAATATATGCCGCACCATTTTTCATAAGTTCCATAGCTTTATACCTCTTAATTACTTTTTCTCAAAAACAACATTTCCGTTCACCATCGTGAGCGATATGTTTATGCTTTCATCGAAGATGAGAATATCAGCAAAATTGCCTTCACGGATTGATCCGCGGTCACGGAGATTTACCATACGCGCAGGATTTGCCGACGCCATTCTCACTGCATCAAGAAGCGATACATCTGCAAGCTCTATCATATTGCGGACAAGCTTGTTTGTTGTGCAGACACTTCCTGCAAATACCGAGCGATCAGGAAGCTTTGCAACTCCGTCTTCGATTATGAAATTCGGATTTTCAAAAAGCTTTTCTGAACCGTCAGGAAGGCCTGCGCACGGAATCGCATCTGTTACAAGCGCAACCCTGTCAACCCCCTTGAACTTGACTATGAACTTGAGAAGAGATGCCGGAAGATGTCTTCCGTCTGCAATTATTTCAACGTCCATTCCGTCAAGCATATAGCCTGCCTCAACGATACCTGCATAGCGGTAAGCATTTTTGCGGTGCACCGTACTGCATCCGGAATAGAAGTGATTTATGAGAGTATATCCCCAATCATAAGCTTCCATAACACAGTCATAGTCTGCATCGGAATGACCGATCGCCGCAACTACATCGTGCTCACGATGTGCTTTGACAAACTCCTTTGCACCCGGAAGCTCGGGAGCTGAGCTCCAGCGGATGAGCTTATCACCGTATTTTTCGAGGATGTAGTTATAATCCTCGGGGATTGGCGGTGTCATAAACTTTGCCTGCTGTGCCCCTGCCTGAATCGGTGAGAAATACGGTCCTTCAAGATGAAGCCCCGGCATATGTGCACCTATTGCTTCTTTCTCGTTTATGCGATTATACTCATCAAGAGTCTCAAACATTTTGATATATGACTCAACAGAGCCGGATGAGCCCGACGGAAGCATAACACAGGTGCCGTGCTTTGCATGGAGCTTTGATACCTCGATAAATGCTTTAAGCTCACCTTTGCGGAGGTCATATCCGTTTCCTCCGTGGACGTGCATATCAATAAACCCGGGAGAGATATATTTTCCATTTGCATCGTGTCCAACATCGAACTTGCACTCTTCACGCGTCACTGCAATTATCCTGTCATTTTCCGTGTATACAGCTGTGCCTTGGGGTGCAAATGTATTTCCGAGAATGACACGTCCGTTATAAAATTTATGTATCATACTTGCTTTCTCCCTTTAACTTCACCCGATAATGACATCTATTTCTTTTCAACCGCCTTGAATTCGCAAGGTTCAAGTGTGAAGCTCTTTTTACTGTCACCATAGTCAATTGTTGCGGTGATTCTGTTGTCAAAATCCGTGTTGAGGAGATATACCTTATCGCCTTCATAGACACTGAAACGAAGCGAATCATTGCCGTAAACCTTAATGGGTGCGGTTCTGTGACTTGCAGTGAATATCTCGCGAACGAGAGCCTGATACATCGGCACTGC
>JAFQVE010000459.1 GCA_017408185.1 Oscillospiraceae bacterium
AAAAATATTAAGCGCCAATTTATGGAAACGGGGATGTAAACAATTCTACATCCCTTATCCAAAATAATTTCACTTACAGAATTTATCTCTTGCAGCTTTCAGCATTTCCATATTTTTTACGATTTCGTCGATGTTTTTCATCTCCGTTGATTTCCACGGTGCAATCATAAAGCCCGCAAGATGATCCTTCGGTGCATTCTGCATGAAGTATTCCACAACATCATCCGGATTGTACATACACCCAAAGCAGATGGAAGCACAAGGAACAATGTCATATCCCGCCTCAGCTGTCGGAACAGAGCGCTCCATATAACGAACGCAAAGCGGATCCTGCTCGACGTACTTATACCCGAGCGGAGCATACTTCTCGTAATACGCGGGTTTTGTTTCTATCGGTGTATAATGCTCTTCTTTGAGTCCGCGATAGTTCCACGGGGATATCATAATATCACCGGGCTTTATTCGCCTGAAAAACTCCTCGTGCTGAATAAACGGGATATCTCCCCAAATCCACGGCGTTGAGCCCATATCGCGAACGCAGTCGCAAAGGTACTGCAAATCATGCCACAGAAGCTCACCGCGGCGGAAGGTTACGAGCTCCATTTTTTCAAAAAACTGCGGGTCGTCTTCTTCATCCATTCCGATGTGGATATATCTCGGCTTGTCAAAGAGATTATAGACCTCTGTTATAAGGTCACGGCACACGCGGTAGTATTCCGGAAGCCCAATCATCTTTCCGTGATCACCGAGCCACATATCGTGACCGGCTGAGAAATTGAGCTTTGGAATAAGCTCTATTCCCCGCGCTCTCAATGCCTTAACCTCTTCGCGGACACGTTCGCGCGTCCATGCGCCGGGATGGGCAAGCTCGGGATGCGAGCCATAGCGCACCCCTTCGCCCAAATCAAGAACTATCTGATTAAAGCCGTTTTCAACTGCTTTATCAACAAGAATTTTCCATACCTCGTCTTCAAACGGAACTTCGGGAAGCTCGGTGTACCACATATTATATCCGAGCGTTGCATATAAAGACCAGATCATTTATTTTGCCTCCGTGTAAAGTATGCGAAGATTGTTGTTTGTATCTCTGTACATAACATATCCGCGGGCAACAGTGTTTGCTGCCGCATCTTTATGCGGAGCTGCAGTAAACTGCCCCTTTGCTCCCGCCTTCTTTACACTTGCCTTTGAGCCATCAGTGCTGTCAACAGTTACATTATCGCTCGTTCCGAATACGATACCTGCGTCAACTGCTGTATATCCTGTCGGAACCTCGTAATGGATGAAGTATTCATCAGCGCTTACCTTATCAAGCACAACCGTCGGAACGGCAGTCTTTGTTCCTGCGTATACAGGAACTACATTAACAGTGTCCCATACGTTAAACGAGAGTGTCTTGTTATACGATGCAACCTGTCCGTCTATTGTCCAGTAAGAGAATGCCGTACCGTCTTTTTCGTCAGCAGCTGTATCTGTGTAAGTATCATCGTAAGCTTTGATTTCTTCGCCGACATTGAACCCTGCGGCATTTTTCGTAAACTGTGCTACAACTCGGGTTATGGCTTCTGTGATAAGTGTATTTGCATCAAACGTTGTGTTTGCATCTGTCTTCCAACCTGTAAAGCTCCAGCCGTTGAGAGTCGGGTTTGCAGGCATCTTTTCGCCGAGTGTCTCTTCAGTCGCAGTTACCTCATCAAGGAAAACCTTGTTATAGTTCCAGAACTGAACCTTCTTTGCGGCATCTGTTGCCGGAGCGTAAACTGTTTCAAGCGTGAAGTTGCTTGTCGGATTAAAGGTATAGCTTGGGCTTGTGCTTACCGGTGCGCCGCTTCCGTTTGCCCAGTATGCAAAGTCAGAACCGGTTGCAGTTGCGGTGAAGCTTTCGCCAACTGTCCACTCACCGACGTTAGTTCCGTTTACTGTGTACTCTGTGTCGGAAACCTTAACTTTGCTGTTGTTCGCGCTGTCCTCTGCACGGACGATGTAAGAGATTTTGTCATCGATATCCTCTGCATCTTTGTCCAGAGCCGCAGATGTAACGGTTATCGTCTTAGTATCCGTGTACAACATCTCTGTATTATTTTTCATTGCTGTAAACTTGATTGTTGAAGCACCGGCTTTAACCGGCTTGAGCTTAATGGTTGCAGTGCCGTCGGTTACTGTACTGCTTGTAATCTCAACGCTGTCGCCCTCAATTACTTCAACCTTAAACGGATTTTCGATTATTGTTTTGTTTGACGTTATTCCGTTCATTGCTCGCGGAATACCATCACCCGCATCTGCATATGCAGTAAACTCAACGCCATCCGCATCATCAGTAAGATCTATTTCGTCAGGCATCCCGGTAGTAACTGTCCTATATCCGTATTGCTCTTGATTATCGAGGTATGTAAGAGAAAGGCTCTTCAGATAAAAATTTGCATATGTTACTGCCCCGCTCGAGACCTTTCCTTGTTCTGCCACTGCAAGCAAGAAATCCACCTTTCCCTGTTCATTTGGTTCAAGATAGACTGCACCAAAGGTTTCGTCTTTTCCTATTTGCGCAGCAGAA
>JAFQVE010000460.1 GCA_017408185.1 Oscillospiraceae bacterium
GATAACAAGTTTGCACCGCGAAGCACTATCACCCGCCAGGATATGATGGTAATCGTCTACCGCGCACTGCAGAGCCAAAGCCTTCTCCTTGAGGAGAAGGGGGACCGCCGAATGGCGGTGGATGAGGTGTTATCGCAATACCCCGACTTTGCCTCCGTCGCGGATTATGCAAAGGACGCCGTTTCCGCTCTCATTTCCGCAGGTCTTGTAAACGGCAAATCCGGGCGCATCGCACCATTGGACTACACCACCCGCGCCGAAGTCGCGGTACTTATAAAGCGCATCCTTGACTATACAAAATAATTGAACAAATTTGTAGGGCGGGGGCTCCGCTCCCGCCAAAGACCAAAGGAGAAAAATTATGAAAAAACTTATTGCACTTACTCTTGCAACAATCATGCTGTTCGCGCTCTGCGCGTGCGGTGGCACAGGAACAACATCCGGCGAAATCTCATACGACATTCCCGAAGGAAAGCAAATTCCAGACGACGCAGTGCTTGATATCACCATCGCAAGCCACGCATCCTGGCCGTACCGTGAAGATTGGGCGGTGTGGAACTACATTCGCGAAAGCATTGGCGGAACGCTCAATATAAACGCTGTTCCGGCAACCGATTTTAGCACTAAGTTTCCGCTCGTTATGGCAGCACCCGATACATTCCCTGATATCATCGGATTTGCAGGAAAGCCTTCGGGCTTTGCAGATTACTGTGAACAGGGCGCATTTGTCGCGCTTGATGATTACGCAGAATTTCTCCCGGATTATAATGCGTTCTGGGATGGACTTCCGGAAAGCGATCAGTGGATGAAAGATATCCGCAAGAGTGCGGACGGAAAGGTTTATTACACTCCGAACTACGGTATGGAGAGATACACAAATCTCCGCACATGGCTTTACCGCAAGGACATTTTAGACAAGCACAATCTTTCTGTTCCGGAGACGACGGAAGAGCTTTACGATGTTTCAAAAAAGCTTAAGGAGCTGTATCCGGATTCCTATCCGTTCTGTATGCGATCGGGGCTTTCAAATATAAACGTTATCGGATGCTCGTGGAAGCCGAATTTCCATTACGGCGCATATTACGATTTTGAAAACGAGAAATGGTGCTATGGTGCAACCGAGAGTACTATGTTTGAAATTGTTGAATACTTAAACCGTATGGTAAAGGAAAAGCTTATCCCGGCTGACTTTTTCACAATCAATGCATCGTCATGGCAGGAACTCGTTTCAACCAATCGCGGTTTCTTTATGCCGGAGTATCAGGTGCGAATTGATTTCTTCAATGGTATTGCGCGTGAGCAGATGCCCGAATTCAATCTCACAGCGATGACTCCGCCGCGTGCAGATAACGGTGTTGGTATCAATATGAACAACAAGTTCAATCAGGATCCGACAGGCTACGCTGTGCTGAACACCGGAGATAAAGCATCAATTGCAAACGCAATGCGCTATGTAAACTGGTTCTATTCCGATGAAGGCTCCGAGATCCTCTCGTGGGGTAAAGAGGGCGAGACATATGAAACAGTTGATGGTAAGCGCCGGTTTATAGTAGAAAATGAAGCGGAGAATGTGCAGACGCTTTACGGCTTTAAGACCACAGGTACATATACGCGCATCGATCCTGAATGCATTGATGCATCCATCTCGGAAGAGCAGGCGGCAACGACTGACTTTGTCATAAGAAACATCTATCCTAACCTTGACCCGACACTGTATCTTGAACTTTCTGCAGAAGACAGCAAGATAATCGCAGATCTCAGCACTTCTATTGAAACTGACGTGGCGGAAAATCTCCAAAAATTCATTACCGGTCAGCGTTCGATGTCGGAATGGGATACATTCCAGAAGGAGCTTTCTGAGCTTCCTGTTGAAGATGTTTTAAGTGTATACGAAGAAGCATATAACAGAATAAAATAAAAAACAACTGCTGCGTTCATTCAAGGTGAACGCAGCAGAATTTTATATTACTTTGTTGTTTTGCCATTTACCTTTTTTGAATCTTATTGCGAAGATTATTGTGCGGATTACCCAGTCGGAAACCATGGCAACCCATGCGCCGATAACACCGAGGTCAAAGGCATATGTGAAGATGTAAGC
>JAFQVE010000052.1 GCA_017408185.1 Oscillospiraceae bacterium
GGAATATCCCTTTTCTTCGATGACGGAAATGACGTTTTGTATCAGATTTTGCCGCGAGGCGGCATTGTTTAACACGATATCAGCAAGCGCAGAGTCAAAGCCGCCCTCTTCGGTCAGCGTGGACAGATGCATAAGAGCCGAGATGTCATACTCACGCGCGAGGGCAAGAAGGGTTTCGTCGTTTAAATCCACGAGACCTCCGGACGGCGTTATTCCGTATGTAAAGGGGATAAGGTATGTGTTAAACGGAAGAACGCTCCGCAAGAGAGAGACAGATATAAACGGATATGCATAACCGGAAACGGTAATGCTCCGGAGCCGGGCTCTTTCTTCAGACGGAATGACCACCGTCTGCCCGACGACAAGACCTTGACTCAGCGGGATTTCGTTCACTGCAGACAGGGTGCGTGCGCTTATATCAAACATTTCGCCTATAGAGGTCAGCGTATCGCCTGCGCGGACAACATAAATTTCCAAAAATATCACTCCTTTTAATCAACATATGCCGACATAAAGTAAATAATAACCGCAGATTTAGTGTTTCTGTGTTTTTCTTTGAAAAAATGAAAAAAACTATTGATTTTTACGTGAAAATGTGATATTATTTACTTTGCTATTTAATTGAGTAATAAAGAAGCATTACCGAAAGAGGTGAATTTCATGAAGGCAGGAATCCATCCGGATTATAAGCAGACAACGATTACCTGTGCATGCGGCGAGGTTATAGAGACGGGCTCCACAAAGGAGAACATTAAGGTTGAGATTTGCTCAAAGTGCCATCCGTTCTATACCGGAAAGCAGAAGCTTGTTGATACAGGCGGCCGTGTTGATAGGTTCAACAAAAAGTTTGGTTTGTCAGATAAGTAATTATCAAAATCCAAATATAACCGAAGCTGATATTAAGCTTCGGTTTTTGTTGTATTATGAGTGGATTTGTGGTAGAATTATCTTGATAAAGATTTCGTAAGAGGTTAATACATATGCTTGGTGTTTTTAATCTGCACAGTTTTTTGAATACTGCTGTCTGCGGTTTTATAATCGGAGTTGCGGCAATAACCCCGGGGCTCAGCGGTTCGGTTCTTGCTATCTCCTTGGGGATATATCCGAAGCTTCTCGGCTCTGTTATGAATTTGCGTAAGGATTTTAAGCCATCCGCGTGTTTTCTTGGTGTATTTGCTGTGGGAGCTCTGCTTGGGATGCTCGTTTTCGGCGTGGTGATGAAGCCGTTGCTGGAAAATTTTGAACGCAGCATAATATGGCTGTTTATGGGGCTTATTGCCGGTAGCATTCCTTCATTTATGAAAGAGGCGACACAAAAAGGATTTAAAATGACATATATATTGCCTATGCTTGTTGCTTTCGCTGTTGGTATGTTTTTGGCAACGCTGACGGAGCACAGGCTGACCGCCGTTGCTTCATCGCCTGTTATGTTGTTTGCGGCAGGTGCAATACTCGCGATAGGTGCCATTGTTCCAGGAATAAGTTCGTCTTTTGTGCTTATGCAGATAGGAATGTATGATAAGCTTATATCATCATTCGTCTGTTTCAATATATTGGATATGTTCTGGATATCGCTCGGGGCGGGAATCATTCTGCTGGCAACCATCAAGCTTATAAATCTGGCATTTGAAAAGCTGCACGGATATGCACATTTTGCGGCGTTTGGTTTTCTGCTTTCCTCGGTAGTCGGAGTATTTCCCGGCATAGAGCATATTACAGATATTATTCTTTTTGTTACAGGTGCTTTGCTGATATATGCTTTTGGCATTGTCACAAAAAGCAAGAACAAAAATTCCGGGCGGTGATA
>JAFQVE010000461.1 GCA_017408185.1 Oscillospiraceae bacterium
GAGGATAAAAGGGGAGGTTTCCTTGCGCCACGGGAGTGGGCGCATGAGTTCTCCCCTTTTTCGCGTTCTTTGCTTACTTTCTTGGCGAAACAAGAAAGTAAGGCCCGCCCGGCAGGGCATGAACGTTGCGGTCTGCCGCAAGCGTAGAGATCCTTCGACTTCGCCTCAGGATGACACAAAGGGGCGTGCCCCTGCACCCGGCAGGGCGAGAAAGGAATAGTGTATGCGAAAATACTTGTTGCCGGAAAACGGAACTTTTTATAAGGCAAATCTCCATTGCCACTCAACCGTTTCGGACGGGCATTGGACGCCTGAAGAAATAAAGAAGAGGTATATGGAAAAGGGATATTCCGTTGTGGCGTATACCGATCATCATATCTTTTATCCGCACAACGAGCTTTGTGATGAAAGCTTTGTTGCGCTCAACGGCGTGGAGTTTGGCGTGAATAACATAGTTGACGGTGTTCCTGCAAATAAGTTCAGGAAAAACTGTGATATATGTATGATTGCTCTTTCTCCGGATATTCGTTTTCAGCCATGCTGGAATAAGGAACAGAATGTTCCGGCAAGCTGGTCTGCCGAGAGTGCACCACTTCCGGATAAGTACAAGCAGGTAGCGCTTTTTGACAAGGCGAGATCGTCCTTTAAAATGAACTACACTCCGGAAGTTATAAACTCAATGATTGACGAGGGGCGGAAATGCGGTTTTTTCGTTACTCATAACCATCCCACGTGGTCAAGAGAGGAATACGGCGACTATATCCGCTACGAGGGTATGCACGCCATGGAAATATGTAATTACGGCTCGGCGTGCAGCGGCTTTGATGAGCATAATTCAAAAATATATGATGAGCAGCTCCGTGCGGGAAAGCGGCTTTATTGCATTGCAACGGATGATAACCACAACAGACCGAAAAAGCCCGATTCCTTTGGCGGTTTTACGATGATAAAGGCGGAAAAGCTTACGTATGAAGGTATAACCACGTCGCTTCTCAAAGGTAATTTCTATGCGTCTGAGGGACCGCTTATAGAAGAGCTTTACCTTGAAGACGGACAGGTGCATATTGCAACATCTCCTGCACAGGCGATATTCATAACCAAGCCCGGAAAGAACGTTGCAATCAGAAAAGAGGAAGGAAAGCTTATTTCCGGTGCCTGCTTTGATGTCGAAGCTGACGATATTTATTTCTTTATAACGGTAGTCGGCAAAAACGGAGAAAAAGCATATACAAACGCATATTTCACAGAAGACCTTTTTTAACGTATGATATATCCGCAAAGCGGATGTAGAAATAAGAAACAAAAATATGGAGGTAGAAACAAAATGAAAAAAAGGTTATTGGCAATGGCTCTTGTGGTGGTGATGGTGCTGTCTCTCGCCGCATGTAACGCAAATCCGAAAGACGGCGGCAAGGTTGCAAACACAGATCCGTTAACACGTGATGATGTAATCAAAATTGTTATCGGCTCACATCCAAGCTGGCCATACCGCGAGGACTGGAAGGTATGGGAGTATATCGAGGAAGGCTGCGGTGCAACGATTGATGTTATTGCATATCCGTCATCTGAGGCAGGCACAAAGGTAAACCTTATGTTTGCAGCACCGGAGACTCTTCCGGATCTTCTTTACGGCTCGTGGAAGCCGGGCAGTGACACTCATGTTCTTGAGGGGGCGATGATTGCTCTTGATGATATGGAAGAGTATATGCCCAATTACAATGCGTGGGTTGAGTCTCTTAGCGAGGAAGAATTTGCAAATCTTGTAATTCCGCGTCGTGCGTATGACGGCAAGGTTTACTATACTCCTGTTGAAGGTCGCGAGAAATCCCAGAATGTTCGTTGCTGGCTTTACCGCAAGGATATTTTTGACAAGAATAATATAGCTGTTCCGACAACCTTTGATGAGCTTTATGAAGCTTGCAAACAACTGAAAGAAATTTATCCGGACTCATATCCTCTTTGCGTTCGCAGTGGCACCAAGGTTTTTGAAACATCCGGTGCATCATGGAAACCGTATTGGGAACCGCTGATGTATTACGACTTCAACGAAGAAAAATGGGCGTATGGGGCAAGTGAGGATATAATGCTTGATGTTCTCACGTTCCACAAAAAGTTGATGGATGAAAAGCTTATCAATCCTGATTTTATGACAATCAACAACTCGGGATGGCAGGAGCTTGTAACAACAGACCGCGGCTTTATTATGCCGGAATACCAGACGAGAATAGACTTCTTCAACAGTCTTGCACGTACTAAGAATCCGGAGTTTGATCTTCACGCAATGGTTCCGCCTGTTGCAACAGAAGAAGGACTTCTGATGGTTAATAAGTTCAATGTCGATCCGGTTGGACTCCAGATTCCAAACAATATGGTTGAAAGCAGAATTGCAAATGCAGCGAAGTTTGTAGACTGGTTCTACACCGATGAGGCACGCGATCTTGTATCATGGGGAAAAGAGGGCGAAACCTATGAGATTGTAGACGGCAAGAAACAATATATCACAGATGAAGCAGGAACTCAGGCGAACACGCTTTACGGCTTTGGTACTTACGGAACATTTACACGTATGGATCCGGAGGCAGTTCTTGCGTTTGAATCTGCAGACCTTGCGGAGACCCGCGATATGGTGCTCGAGCATACGATGCCTTATGCAAATCCGTATTGGTGGCTTTCCTACAATGAAGAGGAATATGATGTCAAGGAAGAATATGAAACCGCTATTAACACCTATATGAGTGAAATGGTTTCCAAATTCCTTTTAGGTCAGGAACCGCTTTCAAAGTTTGATGAATATCAGGCAACTCTGTATGAAATGGGATTGGATAAGCTTATAGAAGCTTACGCAAGCGCATACGACAGAGTAAAATAAAGAGCATTGAAATAACGAAATAAGGCGGCTGTTTTGCCGCCTTATTTTACAGAAGGGATTATCGGATATGTCGGAAATCAAAAGAAATGCGGTTATGGTTGGCGTGAAGGTCGGCGAGCATTCGTTTGATGCGGACGGGCTCATAAACGAAATCCGCGAGCGCGTCATGAACCGTGGTTGCAATTTTGTTTATATCAGAACGATAATAGGTGAAAAACAACCGCGCGGGATGTTCATAAAGTGGGCGAAGTTTCTTGCGGAAAACAAGATATATTTCCACTTTGGAACGCACCGCCCACCAGCAGAAAGTGTAGCGCAGTTTGATGCAGAATTGGTTGCAGAGCTTCGCAATATTGCAGGAGAATATTTTCTCGGTGACGGTATAA
>JAFQVE010000462.1 GCA_017408185.1 Oscillospiraceae bacterium
ACAGTATGTACGATGTGTAAAAGGTAAATTTTACTTGTAATCGAAACAGAAATAGCGTATAATATTATTTAACTACAAACAGGAGTGTGTTTTACAAATGAAAAAATTTATAAGCATTATTCTGCTGTCGGTAATGGCAGTCTCTCTTTTTTCCGCATGCGGATATAAAGAGCCCCCGGCAATAGGCTTTCTTGTTGCCGACCAGTTTGACGGCTATAAGCTCGGTACTGTAGAGGAGCTTGTTCCCGGAAAAGAAATCAAGGACCTTATCGGTGACCCGGATATCGTGAAATTCTCATCCGCCGAGAAAGGACTTTCCGCACTTCGCAACAAGAAAATTCACGGCATGGTTCTTCCGGCGGTATATGCACATCACGAGCTTGAAAAAACCGATGATTTTATCCCTACAGAAATCACCTTTGTTGAAAAACAGCTCCGCGCAATTTCGCTTAACACTCAGGAGTTTATTATTCACGTCGATACCGCATTCACATCTATTCTGAACAACGGCACGGCACAGAAGATTGCCGACGCCCATTCTCCTTACGCAAACCCCGAGGATCCTTATGTGCGCCCGTCAGATTATAAGAAAATAGACGGCAGAGTTATCACCGTCGGCATCTGCTCTGATGATAACTACCCGCTTAATTACCGCAACGATGCAGGCGAACTTGTAGGAATAAACGTCGATATCGCATACGAAATGGCGGCAGGCGCGCGCGCAGACCTTGTAATAAAGGAATACCCGGCAGACAAGCTTATGGAAGCACTTGATGCCGGAGAAGTGGATTTCATCCTCAATGAGTACTTTGAAGATGAAAAGAATCCTATCAGCGCAAAGTATCTCTACTCCCACAACTACTGCGACGCATCAACCTATATTCTCATCCGCAGCCCTATGGCAGACTTTGAGGACAAGCAAAAGTAAAAAATCATGTCAGCGAAGGGGAACCCGACTGACATAGAAAAGCTGCTTATAACACTGTGTGATGCCGACGGAGATTTCAGTGACAGAAAGCTCACCGATGCACTTGTTGCATATGTGAAAGAATAAATAGGTAATGTATAAACCGGCAGGTGCGAAAATTCCCCCCTGCCGGTTTGTTTTTATATCATTTTGTTAAAATATTCTTCGCTCACGCAAAGCTGTTTCTTTAATATTTCTCGCCACATATGGGTATGTATTTCTCCGCTGCCTTTTGAAACCTTGGTCATACGGATATTTCCGTCTTCATCACGCTTACGATAGAAATAATGGTCGGTATCCTTATACAATTCCCAGCCGTCACGTTCGCAAAAACGTTTCAGTTCCTTCCATCTCGGCATTGAATACACTCTCCAATCCTTGCGGCATCATCAAGTATAATCGCCTTGAATACATACGGAATATGGGACTTTCTGTTGGGCGCCGCGGAATATGTCTTATAATCATTATAATATTCATATGCGTATTCGAGAATTGCAGCAGCCAACCGTTCTTTTGCTTTGGCTTCGGTCTCTGCGTTTTCAAGCAAATCAATCTCATTCAAGGACAATGTTATGCTTCCGTCTGCCTCAGTATACTTATCCGCAGTAAATGTGTATGCAGACAACAGATCATTCATGAGTTCGAGATTTGAGAGCATCATATAATCGCGTGTGCGCTTTATAAAGCGCGGACGTTCACGTATAACACTGTCTGATACCTCGCTCCAGTTTTTTCGCACATCGGTCGCGTTTATCGTCAACATATCATTCAACTCCTTTTCACCTCCGATTATAACATAAAACGTACATTATGTCAATAATGTACGTTTTATTATATGCACGAAAATCAAAAAACATACACGAGCAGCAAACACCCGTGTATGTTTTTGTTATTTCTTTATAATGCCGAGAGATTCGTGGAAGGTATTGCCGGAAAGGATGTGTTTTTTCACCTTTTCCGCAAAGGATGAGATACACACCGCGTCGGCAAGCTTTTCTTCCGTCATATCCCATGAAAATACGTATCGGATAATTCTGTTTGAGTCATCCTCAGAAACAATTTCAAAAAGCTTTTGAAACTTCAGTATATTGCTCTGTTCCGGAAGCATTTTCTTGAGCGTGCTGTCTAAAAGCCATGAATGACACGTGAAATACTTATACTCAAACTCCGGAAAATGCTTTGCAAAAAACACTTTTGCCGCGTCAATGGATTTGAGACATCCGTCACAATCAAGCTTTTCACCCTCGGGAATGTGTATTTCAAGCACATTTTCACCTTCGGAAATTCTGCCGTCCGGCGTTCCGTGCTCTGCCGGTGCCATACAAAACTGAAGTCTGCCGAGCCGTATAAGCTTCATCGTCAGATGCCGGTAAAGCCAATTCGTTTCCGAAATGCCGAGGCTTTGGTGCATACCGTAATGCGTTTTCGCCCATATAACGATATCCCCGAGCGTATCGAGCAGATACTTTTCATCAATTCCCTTTTCACTGTACTTTTTCTGCAAATGCTCGCAAAAATAGAGATACATCGGAAGGTTTCTTGCAAAATCTGCGTTGTGGTCATAATCTTCAACGGCGCACGGCGAAAGCACTGTTTTTTCAAGAAGCGCTTCAAACGCACTGTCCCACTCTTTTGGGAAGCCGAGCTTTGCATACCATTTTCTTATAATCTTCTTCATTATTTTGAAAGCTTTTCGCGGTAGTAGTCCATAGTAAGCTTTACACCCTGCTCAAGAGTGTACTGCGGCTCATAACCGAGAACAGTTCGAAGCTTCGTGTTGTCGAGATAGCTGTGGAGAATATCTCCCTTTCTTGCATCTCTGTATTCAGCGCGAACCTTGCCCCCGGACATAATATCAACAAGCTCATTTACCGTCGTTTTCTTGCAGGTGGAAACGTTTATAATCTCGTTATCCCCTGCAGTGAGAGCCGCAAAGTTTGCGCCTGCGATATCTCCGACGTAAACAAAGTCACGTGTCTGCTCACCGTCTCCGAAGATTATCGGTGTTTCGCCGCGGAGCAGCTTGTCGGTGAAGATGGACACAACACCGCCCTCACCCTTCGGGTCCTGACGCACACCGAACACGTTTGCATAGCGGAGGATTGTGTACTTAAAGCCGTACATATCCGAGAATGTCTTAATATAATACTCGGGAGTGAACTTCGATATACCGTAGAAAGACATCGGAGCCTTCGGGTGATTTTCATCCACCGGGAGATACTCCGGATTTCCGTAGACCGCCGCACTGGATGCATAGATAATCTTCTTAACGCCGAAATCACGCACCGCCTCAAGCACCTTTACCGTGCCGACAACGTTGGTTTCCGCATCGAAGCTCACCTCCCGGATTGACTTCTGAATATCAATCTGTGCCGCCTCGTGATAGATTACCTCGGGAGCAAACTCCTCCACCACGGTGCGGAACTTCGGTGATTTTATATCTACTTCATAAAACTTTGCCTTCGGGTTTAAATTTGCAATATTACCCGTTGAGAGGTTGTCGCAAACTGCGACAGTGTGCCCCGCCTCACAGAGACGGTCTACAATGTGCGAGCCGATAAAGCCGCATCCGCCCGTAACCAATACTTTCATATGAAACACCCTTTTCTGACTTTATTTATATTCCGAGGAACTCGCGCATGGTTGCTATCATCTTGTCTGCATGTTCTTTGCTCTCCATCTCGCAGAAGATACGGATAAGCGGCTCAGTACCTGAGAAACGTGCGATAATCCAACCGCCGTTTTCAAAGGTTACCTTAACACCGTCTGCACGGCTGACGCTCGCAATCTCCACGTCAAATTCCGGAAGTGCTTCTTCTTCATAAAGAACGCGGCGCATTTCCTCTTTCTTTTCAACGGAGAACTTTGTGTCAAACTCCATCATCTGCATATAGCCGTACTTTTCGTAAATCTCTGCAAGAAGATCGGATAAGTGCTTGCCCGTTGTGCAAATCATCTCAACAAGAAGGCTTGATGCGAAAATGCCGTCCTTGCCCTTGATATGGCCGCGGATTGTGAGACCGCCGGAGGACTCACCGCCGATAAGCGCATCTGTTTTTTCCATCATTCCGCTTATGTGCTTGAAGCCTACCGGAACCTCGTGGCACTTCTGACCGAAATCATCCGCAATGCGGTCAAGGATGCAGGTTGTTGCAACGTTTCTTACAACATCACCTCTCCATCCCTTATACTTTAAGAGATAGTAGTAAAGAAGCATCATAATCTCGTTCGGATGAACGAATTTTCCGTTCTCGTCGATGATGCCGATACGGTCTGCATCGCCGTCGGTACCGATACCGAGGTCATACCCTTCCTCAACAACCATATTGGAGAGCTTTGCAAGCGTATGAGCCGACGGGGACGGAAGACGTCCGCCGAAGAGCGTATCGTGACGCTCGTTGATAGTATCAACATCGCAACGTGCAGTCATAAGAACCGTGGAAAGCGCAGTTTTCGATACGCCGAACATCGGGTCAAGAAGCACACGCATATTTTTTGCACGGATAGCATC
>JAFQVE010000463.1 GCA_017408185.1 Oscillospiraceae bacterium
CAAGCCTCCCAAACCTCGCGGGAGGGGGACCGTCGTATGACGGTGGAAGGATTCTCTCCTCGCCCTCCGGGAGAGGTGTCACCGCAGGTGACGGAGAGGTCTCACTTTGCATTTTGCCCTTTGCATTTTGCATTTTCAAAGCTTCCGCGTCATACCGCGCCGTCCCTCGCGTGTCATCCTTAGACATCACCGAAGGATCTCCTTCCGGCATATTTTGCCTATTGCTTTTTTTCGGAGATTGTGATATAGTTACATCATCAACAGGGTTCGGCTCGGTCGTTTCGGACGTCCAA
Organism: Oscillospiraceae bacterium; assembly: GCA_017408185.1. Next base: position 294 of record JAFQVE010000463.1, read on the forward strand.
GAAGGTGCGGTTGTATTTTCAACAGGAACTTTCGCCGATGTGTTCCCTGTTGATTTTTTTATATTCTCAGCATACGTTTCCGCAACCACTCCCGGACCTTCAAGCAATCCCGCCGTAAGCGCACCGAGCATTGCGGAATACAGCGCATCCTCGCTTACGTTTCTCAAACTACAAGCAAAACACGGACGTATCACCGCAAAATGATACGTCCGTGTTAAATTTTGGTAACTTATGCGTTGAGTTTTGCAATACTCTCATCGATATTAGCAAGAAGAGCCTTTACCTTTTCAAGCTTTTCGCGCTCTGCTTCAACAACATTTGCCGGAGCCTTTGCAACAAAGCCTGCATTGGAGAGCTTGCCGTTAATCATATTGAAATCCTTTTCAGCCTTCTCGCGTTCTTTTGTAAGACGCTTAAGTTCAGCTTCGGTGTCGATAAGCTCATTCATCGGAATAAAGAGCTTTGCCGACTGCGATACAACAGAAACCATCTTTGAAGTATCCTCTACTCCCTCGGACATTATGACCTCGGAAGCGGAAGCAAGCTTTATAAAGAACGGAGTTCCGGTTTCAAAAATTACCTTTGCCTTATCGTCATCCGGAATAACAATGAGCTGTGCCTTTCTTGACGGAGGAACATTCATTTCTGCTCTGCGGTTTCTTATTGCGCGGATAGCCTGCATAAGGACCTCCATATTTTCTTCTTCCGTCTTGAAGTTCAATGCATCATCTGCCTTCGGCCAATCTGAAATCATAATCGACTCACCGTCATGCGGGAGCGTCTGCCAGATTTCCTCGGTAATGAACGGCATAAACGGATGGAGAAGCTTTAATGTATTTGAAAGAACATAGCAAAGAACCTTCTCTGCCGTCTCGCGGCTCTTTGTATCTGCATCATCGGAAAGGCGCGGCTTAACAAGCTCAATATACCAGTCACAGTAGTTATCTCTGATAAACTCCTGAAGCTTCTGAGCAGCAATTCCGAGTTCAAACTTATCTATATTATCGGTAATCTCAGAAACAAGAGTGTTAAACTTTGAAACAATCCATTTATCGGAAAGCTCAAGCTCGGATACCGCCGGAAGCTCACACTTGTCAATGTTAAGGTTCATCATAACAAAGCGGGATGCGTTCCATATCTTATTTGCAAAGTTGCGGTTAGCTTCAACACGTTCCGGAATAAAGCGGGTGTCATTTCCGGGAGAGTTACCGGTAATGAGTGTGAAGCGGAGAGCGTCTGCTCCATACTCCTCAATAACCTCAAGCGGGTCAACGCCGTTATTGAGCGACTTGGACATCTTTCTGCCAAGCGCATCGCGGACAATACCGTGAATGAAGACCGTCTTGAACGGCTCAAGCTTTAAATGCTCCATACCGGAGAAAATCATACGTGCAACCCAGAAGAAAATGATATCATAACCCGTAACCATAACGGATGTAGGATAGAAGTAATCAAGCTCAGGCGTTTTTTCCGGCCAGCCAAGAGTTGAGAACGGCCAAAGAGCAGATGAGAACCATGTATCAAGAACATCCTCTTCCTGACGAAGATGCGTGCTTCCGCATTTTGCACACTTTGTCGGATCCTCACGGGAAACATTTACAAATCCGCAATCCTCGCAGTAAAATGCCGGAATTCTGTGTCCCCACCAAAGCTGACGGGAGATACACCAGTCGTGGACATTTTCCATCCAGTTTGTGTAAATTTTTGAGAAACGGTCCGGAACAAACTTAACCGTGCCGCCATTTACAACGCGGAGCGCTTCCTCAGCAAGCGGTCCCATCTTTACGAACCACTGCTTTGATGTAAGCGGTTCGACAACGGTATTACAACGGTAGCACTGACCGACATTATGCTTATGATCGCGAACCTCAAGAAGAAGGCCTTCTGCCTCGAGATCTGCAATAATCTGCTTACGCGCCTCGTATCTGTCGAGTCCGTTATACTTCCCGCCGTTTTCATTTATGCATCCGTGCTCATCGATAACGAGAATTTCTTCAAGATTATGACGCTTTCCGACCTCAAAGTCGTTGGGGTCGTGGCACGGTGTGATCTTAACGCATCCGGTACCGAATTCACGCTCAACATATTCATCCGCAACAACCGGAATTTCGCGGTTCATGAGCGGAAGAATGAGCGTTTTGCCGACAAGGTGAGTGTATCTTTCATCATCCGGATGAACGGCAACAGCAGTGTCACCCATCATTGTTTCCGGACGGGTTGTTGCAATAATAACGAATTCATCCGAATCCTTAACCGGATATTTGATATGCCAGAATTTTCCGTCCTGCTCGCTGTATTCAACCTCAGCATCGGAAAGCGCAGTCGTACAGTGCGGGCACCAGTTTATGATTCTGTTTCCCTGATAGATAAGACCCTTTTCATAAAGGCGGACAAAAACCTCGCGGACAGCTCTTGCGCAGATATCGTCCATCGTAAAGCGGGAGCGATCCCAGTCGCACGATGCACCCATTTTTTTCTGCTGTTCAACGATTCTGTTTCCGAATTTATTTTTCCAGTCCCAGACGCGCTCAAGAAACTTATCTCTTCCGAGGTCGTGGCGAGTGAGCCCCTCTTCCTTACGGAGAGTTTCTTCTACCTTTATCTGAGTAGCGATGCCTGCATGGTCCGTTCCCGGAAGCCAGAGAGCAGAGTACCCCTGCATACGCTTAGTTCGGATAAGCGCATCCTGCAAAGTGCAGTCAAGCGCGTGGCCGAGGTGAAGCTGGCCGGTAACGTTCGGCGGAGGCATAACAATGGAGAAGGCTTTTTTCTTCTCGTCTACCTCTGCGTGGAAGTATCCTTTTTCCTCCCATTCTTTATAAAGACGTGATTCCACGTCACGCGGATTGTAAATCTTGTCAAGTTGCTTTGCCATATGATGTTTTACCTCTCTTCAAAGCTTTATAAAACGGCTTGTTTTCTATCTTTTATCACTTATAATAGAATACAATATCCGCAGTCTAATGTCAAGCAAAATATACTGTAAAATTCAACAAAATTTGTTATTATTGTATTTGTATATTACGTCGAAATCAATGATATGTCGGATTTTTTTGAATTTTTCTGTTGAAAATTCGACAAAAAGAGAGTATAATATATGTATAAAACGCCTTGAGGAGGGATACCATTGTACAGTATCGGCGATAAGATTGTCCATCCCATGCACGGTGCCGGAACAATCGAAAGCATAACCACTCAAACAGTTAACGGCAACACCCTTGAATATTATATTCTCAAGCTTCCAACCAACAATATGACCATTATGGTTCCTGTCGCCACCTGCGAAAAAATCGGCATTCGCGGTGTTATCGGCCGTGAACGTGCAAATGAGCTCATCTCTCTTTTTTCCACAATTGACATTGATCTGGATACAAACTGGAACAAGCGTCACCGGGACAATGTTGCCCGCATAAAAAGCGGTGACCTCGACGAGGTTGTCCGCGTTATAAAATCTCTCACATACAGAGACTTCAAAAACGGTCTTTCAACCGGGGAACGCAAAATTCTCCATTCCGCAAAGCAGATTCTCCTCTCGGAGCTTGTTCTTGCACTTGAAAAAGACTATAACGAAATAGATACATACTTAGATTCAGTTATGACGGAATCTTTCAAATAAACCTTGTAATACGTATGCATTTTATGGTACAATAAAGCTGCTCCTGTGATGAGCAGCTTTATTTGATTATAAGTGAGGTTTTGCAGTTGTTTAATAAGAATAAAAGGAAAACATGCGTTGCCGTTATTCCTGCAGCAGGAACTTCAAGCAGAATGAAAGCTTTCGGAAACAAACTGTTTGCTGAGATTTGCGACGTTCCGGTTATCACCCGCACTCTGCTTGCTTTTGAAAAATCGCCGTGGATTGATGCAATTGTTATCCCCACCCAAAGTGATCTTATAAGCACGATTGAGAACATATGCAAAGAAAACGGAATAAGCAAGCTTCTTGCCGTTATCCCCGGTGGAGCTACGCGTACGGAATCGGTGCTCTGCGGAGTCGGATTTGCCGGAAATAAATTTGACCTTATCGCCGTTCATGACGCTGCAAGACCGTTCGTTTCGCAGAATATTATAGAACTCACCGTAAATGCTGCAACACTGTATAACGCGGCAGCTCCGGCAGTTGCCGTTAAGGACACAATCAAGAAAGCGGCGGGAAAAGTCGTTACTGAAACACTCCCGCGGGAAACCCTTTTTGCAATACAGACTCCGCAGATATTCGATGCAGACCTTCTCTCTGCGGCACTCCACAGGGCTGTTGACGAAAGCTTGGCGATAACCGACGACTGCTCGGCAGTTGAAGCGATAGGAATGCGTGTATTTTTAACCGACGGCGATTATTTCAACATAAAAATAACCACTCCGGAGGATCTGATTCTTGCTGAAGCGATTGCAAAACATATTTCCGAAAACGAGGTGACCGGCAAATGAGAATAGGACACGGATATGATGTACACAGACTGACGGAAGGACGCAGACTCATTCTCGGCGGTATTGATATTCCTTATGAAAAGGGGCTCCTCGGGCACAGCGATGCCGACGTTCTTCTGCACGCGATTTCCGATGCTCTGCTCGGTGCCGCAGCGCTCGGAGACATCGGAAAGCATTTTCCGCCGGATGATCCGGATTTTCTTGACGCAAACAGCCTTATACTGCTTGGGAAAGTAAATTCCCTTCTGAGAGAAAATGGGTATATCGTCGGCAACGTTGATGCAACAGTAATTGCCCAGCGCCCGAAGCTTCTGCCGTATATTGAAGAAATGCGAAAAAACATTGCCGCCGTGCTTGAGGTTACGCTTGACTGCATAAGCGTTAAAGCAACAACAGAAGAAAAGCTTGGCTTCACGGGAAGCGGAGACGGCATCGCTGCTCACGCCGTCGCACTTATAGAAAGAAAATGATAAAATTGCAAGTCCGTTTATTTACGCGGACTTGCAATTTGTTTTTTCCATGGAAATAAAATAAATATATCAAAACAAGGCGGTGGAGTGTGTATGTTTATTTTATCATCAGTTGCTTTTTTTCTTTCGGGATGTCTGTTTTTTATTTTAAGCCTTTCTTCCGGCTCTTTTCCAAAACCCCTTTCAGCCAAAGAAGAACGTGAGTATCTTGAAAAATTCGCAGGCGGAGATATGTCGGCACGCGATATTCTGATAGAGCGAAATCTCAGGCTTGTGGCACACGTAATCAAGAAATACTACACCTCCCCCCAGGAACAGGAGGACCTGATAGCAATAGGCTCAGTCGGTCTTATAAAAGCTGTCAACACGTATAAGCCGAACAAAGGAACAAGGCTTGCTACATATGCGGCACGATGCATAGAAAATGAAATTCTTATGTACTTCCGTGCATCAAAAAAGACAGGAGCTGAGGTTTCTCTCTCCGATTCGCTTGAAACGGACGCCGACGGAAATTCTCTTGCTCTTTTAGATATTATAAGCGTAGAGGATGTACGCCTGGACAAAGTTGAAAACGCCGACATTGAGGCTGCATTGTACAAGATGCTGCAGACGCATCTGAACGAGCGTGAGAGGGAAATTATAATAATGCGCTACGGGCTGTATAATACAGAGCCGAAAACTCAGCATGAAATTGCGGAAAAATGTAATATATCAAGGTCATATGTATAACACGCCGCTTACTGTAAGCAAATGCCTCTAAGAAATCGCTTCCAGCTCACGGAAGCGGAATTTTATGATAATTTCCTTGTCTTTCGTCAACTCAATGCGCTCAACGAGACTTACAAGAAGCTCTCGGTTTGCAAGCGCTGAGCCGACGAATTTTTTTACAAGTTTTTCTGCGCGTTCTTCCATTGAAGGAAGGTCTTCGGCATACATTTCAAGGTCTTTGATTTTCTCCTGCAATGCCGCCCGCTCGCTCTTCACCTGCTTATATATTCTCTCAAAATCCGAGTCTGCCAATATACCGTTCAGGCGGTCCATATATATTTTATCAAGATTTGCGGTCAGCAATGAAATTTTGCTTTTAAGCTCACAAATCTCGCTTTCAGTTTGCGCCGTTTCATCTGCAATTTTAATTACTTTCTGAGCGACAGGAAGCAGTTCCCTCGAGTTTATGAACGACTTGCAAACCTCATCTATTTTGGACAGCACAGCTTGCGTTATGACATTTTCTTTTATGCAATGCGAGGTACAAGCTCCCGATTTTGTAAACCGCTGATACGTCCTGCACATAAAGTACAGCGTGTCTTCCCCACGGGAATTCTTGCGGTTAATCACAGACAACGGATACCCGCATTCGTGGCAGAAAATCATGCCTTTCAGTAAAAAGTCATGCGTTCTGCTTCTTGTATGATTTCTGCTTTTTATAAGCTCGCGAACCTTCAAGAACACTTCTCTGTCCACAATGGGTTCATGCGTATCTTCAACTACAATCCAGTTTTCCTTCGTCTTTTTAATACATTTTTTCGACTTGTAGTTAATCTTCGCAACTCTTCCCTGCACCATATTGCCTATGTAAACTTCGTTCTGCAGCATAAACGAAACTCTTTCACTGCTCCACAAGCCGGAATACGGGCTTTTTTTCGCAATATTTATCCCTGCATATGTTGCAGGTGTCGGCACGCATTCATTGTTTAATCTCACCGCAATCTGGCGGCAGCTCATACCTTCCAGCGCAAGCCCGAAAATATATCGAACTATCGGAGCAGTTTCTTCATCTATAACTATTTTGTTTTTCTCTTCCGGATGCATTTTATATCCGTAAGCCGGTTTTCCGCCGATGAACTGTCCCTTGCGCTGTTTATCCTGTTTCACGCTTTTTATTTTCTTTGATATGTCTTTTGCATACATATCGTTCATAATCGCACGAAACGGAGTAATATCGTTTGCAGTGGATTCAATACCCGTATCAATTCCGTCAAGAAGCGAAATGTAGCGAACTCTGTGCTCAGGAAAATAGCGCTCCATATAGTGGCCGGTAAGAATATAATCACGCCCGAGACGGGATAAATCTTTCGTTATGACCATATTCACCCTGCCGTTCTCAATATCACCTATCATCCGTTGAAACTCAGGACGTTCAAAATTAGTTCCGCTCCATCCGTCATCAATATACGTATCAAAAACATTGAGCTTGTTCTTCTTTGAAAAATCATCAAGCATTGATTTTTGATTTGTTACGCTTTCCGATGGTCCCTCGTTCTCATCCTCCTTTGATAATCTTATGTATAATGCTACGCGATACTCCATTGGGTTACTTATTTCTATGTACATTTTTTACCTCCTGAAATAAGCGACCATTCATCTACTGCATTATACCTCAATTTAATGTCGCTCTGCAAAATTTTATTTGTAAACACACAAAATGAACGGAGAACAATTTCTTTTAAATCACTCTCATCCGAAAACGAACACGTTATATTCACTTTATCTTTTTTCAAAAAAATCCTCTCCCTTCATTTCATAGTATTATTTTTATGCAGAAAAGCATTGTAATTTGCTTACTAAAAAATATTTTTTGGCAAAGCGGACGGTGACAAACGCCACGCCAATTTATATTTCTTTTGTGTGGTGTCCTCAATTTCTCCGCTTTTGCTATATACAATATTCTCACCTCCAATTTCCGTGCATCTACATTTTTCTTTCTATTTCTACATTTTTCGCACTAAAAAGAAGCGGATCTTGAGGCTTTAACCCCAAAACCCGCTTCTTAATATTTAATCCTTCAAATATTTATTGATTTTAACTCAAGTGAATCTAATGTTACATCCTTTTCGATATTGCCTTTTATAATTTTGACAGTTATCGGCATATCGTAATCTGTGTTGAGGAGATATAACTTATCCCTCTCATAAACTGCCCAGCGCAATCTGTC
>JAFQVE010000464.1 GCA_017408185.1 Oscillospiraceae bacterium
CAGGAAAAGGTAACCCGTGCGCAAATGGCTGCAATGCTCTGCAGAACTGCCGATATCCCCGGGAAACACGCTCTGCGTGATGCTTTCTGTGAAAAGTTCAATGTTGTGGAAACTAACGTAATGGGAACAGAAAACGGACTTCTCTTGAAAACGAAGCGGGATTATTTCACGATTGAAACAACTGTTCCGTCCGATGGGTATTATGAAATAGCGATGGGATATGAGCACGACAGTTATGAAATGCCGTTTCAAATAAGGGTTACGTATCCTGACGGAAGAGCGAGATTAGATAATTACAGTGTATTTCCCGCTAAAGAAGAGTTTGTTGTACCGATATGGCTTGAAAAAGGGAAGAACCTTGTCCGCATACTTCACGCTAAAGCTGAACAGCCGACATATATTCTGCCTTTTGAGATTTTTTATATAGAGAATCGGGGGAAGATGAATCCGTTGCCATACAGCATTTCGCCGGCGAAGGTGACCTTTCTCCTCGACAGCCCGAAAACTCCGCAGAGCTTTATTGAAAACTATAAGGAAAAGCTGACGAAGATAGAAACCTCCGATGGTACGGAAATCCCCTTCACGGCAGAGCCTTCGGGAGAGCGGCTCGTTACGGAGAGCACTATAAGGGTGTATCTCGATAAAGACGCAGTCTCAAAGCTTCCGGTCGGAACGCATACGCTCAGTTACATCCTTGAAAGCGGCAAGGTTCTTTCTCAGGAAATAAATGTGCTTGAGACTGCACCGAAAACCGAGCTTGAATATATAAACTTCAATGTTGGCAAGGCAAACGCTACGCTCATAAAGCTTCCTAACGGCAAAAATATGCTTATCGATTCGGGGTATGATGCAAACGCGAAGGAAGAGATTATTCCGTATCTTGAGAAGAACAATATAAAGCTTGATTATTATCTGCTTACTCATTTCCATAAGGACCACTGGGGAATGAAAGAAGAAATTCTTGCGATGTACGGAATAAAAATTCCGGATCAGGACAAGGCAGATGCTCTTGTTAAAGCCGATAAGCAGGAAAGATATGATTACCTGAAGGACTTCGCCTATCTCGATTCATCAATGCTCTGCTATTATGACGAGCTTCACGAAATCTGGGATCTCGGCGGCGTGACGATGGATGTGCTCAACAGCCGCTTTGATGAAAACGGCGAGGCGATGGAGGTTTATAACTATCCGTTTCTCCGCATCAACGAACACAATTATGAAAACTCCACATCCGTTTCGTTTATGCTTGATTATAACGGCTTCCGCTATTACCACGGAGCAGATAACTATGCTTTCTGCCAGGAAAGATATATGTACGATATGATAAAGCAAAAGCGCACCGACGAGCTTTCATGCGATTGGTTCTTCGGAAACCACCATTTCATCTGCGATATCAGTCCTCAGTTTATTCGAATATTGAATCCGACGGTTATGTATATACCGAATGAAGAAGTATATATGCGTTCTCAGTATACAAGATATTATAAAAAATATGTCGAGGACTATAATTTCTATAATAAGAGACTTTCGGAAACAATTGTTGCCGGCAGAGTCGGCAGCGCGAGAGTTTGTGTGAACGGCAAGGATGACTGGTATTACGAAATAATATCGGATGCCGATATGTACAAATAAAAGCACAGACCGGTAAAAGAATAAGAAATTACATAAGGAGGAAAATTAAAATGAAAAGAATGATATCACTGGCACTTGTGTTGTGTATGGTGCTGTCGTTGTTGCCGGCAACGGTGCTTGCGGCGGTGGGGGACAGCTTCGCAGTCGATTTTCAAAATGACGTGAACGCAACTGCAGATCTTTTTGCCAACGACTATAACGCAGCAGGCTGGGCGTTTAGCGGCGTTTGCAAAGACGGCGACACTGCAGCTGCAAAGAATAAAAATACTGTAGAGTACAAAGCTGCTTATGGTGCAAACATCAAAACTGTGGCGCCGGGAGACTACTATGCAGTTAAGTTCAAGGCACCTGAAAGCGGAAATTATAAAATTACTTACAAGCATTATCAGGCAGCCTCGGGCGGAAAGCCGAGTGGCGGTGTTGGTGATGTATATCTTCTTGGTGAGGATGTAACCTTGTCTGCTGCAATTTCCGGCGGAACCAATAAGCTTTTTACAGGGATTGTATATGGAGCAGCAGCTAACACTGCGGCAACAGCAGCGCAAACTCCGGAATATATGCTTGTAAAGGATGAGGTATACACAATAGCTTTTGTTTCCACCGGACCTATCGAAAACTATACAAACCATAGAATGTATCCGACTTCCCTTACGTTTGAATGTGTAGGCGAATATGTTGCACCTTACCTTAAAAGTGCAGAGATATCGTTTGAGGATGACACGGTAGAAGAAGGAAAGTATACAAAAACGAGCATCAAAGGCTTTTACAGCGACGGCAATCCTTACCCGATGGCAACTGCAACCGTTACATATGAAAGCTCTGACACTTCGGTTGCATACGTCGATGAAAATAACGGCGAAATCTATGCAACGGGAGATGGAGCAGCGGTTATTACAGCAAAGGCTGTGGCGGAAGATGGCAAAAGCGCCACTGCGAAAAAAACAATTACCGTAACTAAGCGTGCTGAGGTATCCGCACTTCCAGATGCGATTTCGGCATCGCTTCCGCGTGGAATAATCGAGCTCGGCTCATGGACACCGCTGAAAATTACAGATGAAAACGGTACTGCGCTTGGCGGTGGAATTGAATACACCTATGATATTGAAAATGAGAATATCATTTCGGAAGAAGGCGGAGTTTTCAAGGGTGAAAAAATGGGTAAAACCTCTGTTACAGTTACGGCAAAGCTTGGTAATGACGAGAAAACCTGTACCTTTGATGCTGTTGTTGTAGGTGAGAACTTGTTCACACGTAACGGCGTGCGCCACGGTGAGTTTGAAAACAGTGTTTACTTCAACGACAAATCAAACAAAGGCGTTTCCGCTTCGGAGACTCTTTGGTCGGTAACACGTGATAATAAGCGCGATACGTTTGATTATGAGATAAAATCCGGAATATCACCGGTAACCGGAAAGCCGACAAATATTTTCCGCGCAATCCTCAATGATGTTCCGCCGTCAAATCCCTCAAGCGCAAATAAGATGGTATGGCTTCAGCAGGGAACAGCGGTAAATACCGAGGGTGGTCACAGCGGGCAGGCGGTCCTTGAAAAGGGTAAAATTTATGAGTTCTCCGGAAATATTGCTCTTGAAAACGTAAAAACCCCGACTACGGTCAGCTCGATTATCAACTTCTTTGCTGACGGTGGAGTCAGTGCATACAGAAAGCTGTCTTTGGATGAAGTGCTTTATGAGAAAACTGAGACTGTTCAGCCGTGGACAACATTCTTCTCAACCCCGGTTTACGTAAACTGGGATTACAAAAAGCATCTTAATGCAAACGCAACGGTGCAAAGCAAAATGCCACTTGACGGAGCGGGCTTTGATGTTCTCTTCTCGGAAATGTCCTTCCATGAGGTAACCTTCCACGAGGTTGAAGTCACACTTTCGGGAACAACAGAGGGCGCAAAGACCTATGATACGTTTGAAACGAGCCTGAAGAATCTCTCAAACACCGGCAGAGAAATAAAATTCGGTAACGAAACAGAAAAGCCGAAGGTTGTTTATTCAACATCAAACCCTGTTGTGGCAAAGGTAAATGACCTCGGTGTTGTGACGGTTGTTTCGGATGGCGAATGTGAAATCTACGCCGATGTTACAATAGGTGATACAACGGTGCGCGGAGTGCTTCCGGTAAGCGTTTCCGGACTTGAGGTTATGTTTGAAAGCATCGGGGTAACAGCTCGGGATGAAGCTCTTTCAGTCGGCGATACAACGCAAATTGACGTAGCGCTGTATAATACCGATATGTCCGAAGCAAGCGATGAGGGCATAACATGGTATTACGAAAGCTCAAATCCGAGTGTTGTCTCTGTTGACCAGGACGGTAACGTAACCGCAAAAGCACCGGGTACAGCGCAAATCTCGGTTTTTGCAAAGACAGAAAAGGTTACGGCAAAGGATAGCGTTACCATAACTGTTTCCGATAGCTCTCCTCTTGTAAGCGCAAGTGTTGTGGGTGCAAATGTCGTAGAAAAGGGATATTCAATCCGCCTTTCCGCAACGGCTCTTCACGATAGCGGCAACGCGGCAGACATGAGCGCCTGCGAGGTCAGATATTCTCTTGCAGATGGTGCACCCGAGGGGATAATCTCCGTTACTGAGGACGGAACTGTAACAGGTCTCGCGCTTGGAACTTCATCTGTCGTGGCAGAGGTCAAGAGAGGCAACACAGTATACAGCGAACCGTATATAATCGAAGTTATAGAAGTTGTTCCGAAGGACCACTTTATTGACTTCACCGCAAGAAACGCCACCGCGGAGAATACACTGACAATCTATGCAACAATTGAGCAAGACGGATATTATCTTGACCGTGAAAAAACCTCGCAAACCGTTATAGCAAACTGCCTTGCCGGCAAAAAAGACAGCTATAACCTTGCATATGCGATGTACAGCAAAATAACAAAAATTGCAGATTCTGCAAAGACCAACACTGTAGAGGCAGACACTGCTATTGTTTTCCCTGTAACATACAGCGGATGGTATGAGCCGGTGTTCACGGGGCTTCCGATGTCAGACTGCGGATATGCACATATTTATCTTGACGGCAAATATCTCGGCGATTACAATTTCTCCGCTCCGGATAAGGAGTCGGACGGTGCAAGGATTTCAACAAGAATGAACCCGATTTACGTTGAGGGCGGAGAGAACCACACCCTCACCGTAAGAAGCTTTAAAAAGGGTGCAGATGGTGGAACTCGTCAGTATATGGTAAGCTTTGAGCTTGACTGGCTTGTAAACGAGCCGGAGATTTCAGCGCTTTCGATGTCAGCTGAGGATAATGAGATTATCATCGGCGAAACTGCCAATGTGGTTGTGACGGGTGATATGGGCATCGGAAAAACATACCGCTTCGGTCTTAATCACGGCTATATAGCGGATGAAGAAAACTATGTTGTACTTCACAGTGATAATGAAGACGTTATTGAGATTGTTGACGGTGTACCGAAAGCGGTCGGAGAAGGAAGTGCCACGATTTCGGCTGATGTATACTACAAGGGTGAGAAGCTGTCTTCTCCCGCGCCGATAACCATTACGGCGCTTGCACCTGCATTTACGGATGTTGTGCTTTCGGCAGAAAAGCAGACCTTCGCGCCTTTCGGTGAGGGCTGCGCAATAACCGTAAAGGCATATAACTCCAAGGGCGAAGAGCTTGTTATCCCGGAGGGCGGAGTAACCTTTGAAAGCTCGGATTCCGCCACTGCAGAGGTTTCTGCAAACGGCTTCATAACTCCGCTTGCGTCCTCGAGTGAAACGTGCAAAATTACGGCGACGGTAACGATAGACGGACTTGTCCGTCACGGCAGCCTCACCGTAACCGTGCGTGAAGGAAAGATCGCTTCAACCTACTACACGGAGGAAAGAGTGGCAAATGCAAGAGAAAATATTGCCACTTATAAATGGGCGAAGAGCACAATGAACACCGCGGTTAAGAACGCAGATAAGTATCTTCCGTATGTTGATGAGATTTATGATATGATTCACTCACAGGGGATTTTGCGTTCAAACTTTGTCGGAGTAAGGGAAGATCCGGAGTTCCGTTATTGCCGCTATTGCGGAGAAGACCTTGTAGTTAAGTATAACCGTTTCCCATGGTCGATGGATCCGCTTAACCGTCCGTGGAAGATTCAGTGTCCGGAGTGTAAGCGTACCTTCCCGAGTAATGACTTTGAAAGCTTCTATGAAAACGGACTTAACGAGCACGGAGAGTTTGACAGAACGTATGCGCTTGAAAACAACGGAATTCTCTGCGGTCGCGGCGAGCGTGATGAAGAAACCCAAGAATATATAGTTTTTGAGCAGTTTAAAGATAACCCATACGGCTACGGAGACCCGAACGGAAATCTCTTCAATGAGATATATCCGGAGCTTTATAATCCCAATAGTGAGTCTTATGGTATCGACCCGCGCACCAAAGACCCGATAACTCACGGCTGGGGAGACTTTGAGCTTCCGCACGCAGGCTATATCTGGGGTGTTGATGACAGCCTGGGCTATGAAACGGGAAGAACCTGCACAAAGAATGGCGACCGCGAGGTTCATACCTACATTTCTCTATATTCCTTCCTCGGTTTATGGACGCAAAGATACGAAAAGAATTCGGCGATAATAGAGAAGGCAATTGAAGCTTTCCGCGATGCTTATGTCTACACGGGTGACGCAAAGTATGCCCGCGCGGGAATTGTGCTGCTCGACAGAATTGCGGATTTCTACCCCACATATAACACGATGGAAAACCTTGACCACGGCTTTATGGCAGGCGTTGCGGGAGACAAATCTCTCGGTAATCTCGTCGGTAATGTCTGGGAGGGTGGTCTTGTACGCACTTATATGGAAGCTTATGATGCTTTCTTTGAGGTGTATGACGATCCGTGGGTTGTTGAGTATCTCAGCAAAAGGGCGGTTGAGCTTAACAACACGGAAATAAACGATAAAACCACACCGGAAAAAATTCGCCAAAACTTCGAGCTTAATGTTATGGACAGAGTGCTTGACGATGTAAAGCGCGGAACTATATTGGGCAACTTCGGCTTGTATCACAAAGCTCTTGCATCAGCTGCAGTTATCTATGATACATATCCGCGAACGGCGCAGCTTCTCGAGTTTCTGATGCAGCGCGGTGCGGCTGACACAAGTAAGGGTTGCACCGGCGGAAACATCACAAGAAAGCTTGTTGATATGGTAGAGCGTGAAGCTCTGACTCTTGAAAGCTCTGTCGGATACAATAAACTTATGCCGAGCAGCCTTCTTGAAGTGGCAAAAATCCTTTCAATTTACGAGGAAAATACAAACCCCGATACTAACCTTTATAAAAATCCGAAATTCATAAAAGCACTTAAGGTTATAATTCCGTATATTACCGTCACCGTTGCCGCTAATATAAGTGATAACAGCGGAACGGGGGCATTTGGCTTCAGTACGTTGCCTGATCTGGAGCTTGCCGGCTGGGAAGCGACAAAACAGCCGATATTTGCTCAGCTTCTCTATTTCAGTGCTAAAGGTAACCTTGAAAACATCCGCGGCGATATATTCACAAAGAACCCCGAAGGTATTCAGGATGAGATAGAAGAGGTTATTGAAAAATACGGCGAATATGACTATACAAAGAGCGGCATAACAACGGGCTACGGTATCGCGCATCTCAAGGGCGGAACAAAGTTTACCACCCCGGATTCAAATGTAATAAGCAACAGCCTGCGGGATTTCTGGATCTACTTCGGCTCGGCACCCATCGGTCACAATCATAACGACACGCTTCATCTCGGAATTGAAGCATTCGGGCTTGATATGTCACCCGATTTCGGCTATCCCGCAGAAATGGTCGGTGCGGGTGCGACAAAGCGTCATAACTGGGACAGCGCAACCGCGTCTCATAATACGGTTATGGTAAATGATATGCAGCAGATAAATCACCGTGAGGGCGGAATTCCGCATCACTTTGATGATGCGGGCGATATTCAGGTTGTGGACGTCGATGCCCCGCAGGCATATCCGAATATAACAGATGTCTACCGCAGAACGGTTGTCTCTGTTGATATTGATGACACGGTCTCCTATGCACTTGACTTCTTCCGCATTGTCGGCGGTGATGAGCATCTTTACAGCTTCCACGCCCAGTCGCAAAGCACCAAGGTCACGGGGGTTGAGCTTATCCCGCAGACTATCGGAACATACGCAGGACCCGATGTTCCGTATGCAGAGGATACATACTACGATAAAGAGGATGGCTTTAACTTTATCTATAACGTAGAGCGTGCAAAAATGCCGGGAACGGGAACCTTTACCGCAGACTTTGATGTTGATATGCTCAGAAACGCAAAGCCGCTTCCGGAAAAGGACTGGCATTTGCGCCTTACACAGCTTAATGACTTTGATATCACCGAGGTCGCGCTTGCAGACGGCAAGCCGCCTATTATCAAGCAGAACCCTGACCACTTTGACTATATATTTGTCCGCAGAAGCGGCAAGGACCTTGATACGCTCTTCACATCAGTTATCGAGCCATGTATCGGAGAAACCAATATTGAGAGTATGGAGCGCCTTGGCGTTTCACGCCGCGACGGCAAGCCGATGCGCGAGGACGAGCCGGTTGCCGCAGTGAAGATAAAGCTTAAGAACGGA
>JAFQVE010000465.1 GCA_017408185.1 Oscillospiraceae bacterium
GCTCATTTTTACGTGGAGTGCAGGTTTCTCACACATCGGTATGCGAGGATATGTTGCCGGATATGTATTTTCAAGCGGACTTTGTGCTTTTCTCAACTTTCTCTGCCTTAAAAAACGGCTGCGGCTTTCCCCGCGTATAGGCAACTGGTTTGTCACACCCCTTATCGCCTCACTGTTTTCCGGGCTCATTTGCGATATTACATATAATTTTATGCTTTCGCGCGCGCTTCCACTTTCTCTGTGCCTTGTTGCCGCGTCAGTCTGCGCTCTCATTTCATATGCCATCTCGCTCGGGGCGATGGGCACAAATATAGTAAAATATATGAAAACACTGATTCCGCACGGTGTATAATCCTCTTATGGTAAATTTGACTAAATAAGCAAGAATTTTTCTCTAAAAGTTATAGGAAAATTATCTTGATTTTCTCAAGATATATGATATACTTATAATGATGGTGGTCGAGAGACCAATCTCTCAATATTTTAATTTTAACTTATTTTACTATGGAGGAATGGCAAAATGGCACGTTTCACACTTCCCCGTGATCTTTATCACGGCAAGGGCTCTCTTGCAGTCCTTAAAGAGCTTCGCGGCGAGCGCGCAATGATCTGCGTTGGCGGTGGCTCAATGAAAAAATTCGGTTTTCTTGACAAGGCTGTTTCTTACCTTGAAGAGGCAGGCATGAAGGTTGAGCTTTTTGAAGGCATTGAGCCGGACCCGTCTGTTGATACCGTTATGCGCGGTGCTGAGGCGATGAGCAAATTCAACCCTGACTGGATTATCGCAATGGGCGGCGGCAGCCCGATTGACGCTGCAAAAGCAATGTGGATCAAGTATGAGTATCCCGAAACAACATTTGAGGATATGTGCAAGGTATTCGGTCTTCCGAAGCTCCGCACAAAGGCTCACTTCGTTGCAATCCCGTCAACTTCCGGTACAGCTACCGAGGTTACTGCATTCTCCGTTATTACAGACTATGAAAAAGGCATCAAGTATCCGCTTGCTGACTTTGAAATCACTCCGGATATCGCAATCGTTGATCCTGAGCTTGCTGAGACAATGCCGAAGAAGCTTGTTGCTCACACAGGTATGGACGCAATGACACACGCTGTTGAAGCATATGTTTCCACAGCAAACTGCGACTACACCGACCCGCTTGCTCTCCATGCAATCAAGATGATTGACAAGGATCTCGTAGGCTCCTACAACGGCGATATGGATAAGCGCGCAAGCATGCACAACGCACAGTGCATGGCAGGTATGGCGTTCTCCAACGCACTTCTTGGTATTGTTCACTCTATGGCTCACAAAACAGGCGCTGTCTTTGAGGATATGGGCGCACACATCATCCACGGTGCTGCAAACGCGATGTATCTCCCGAAGGTAATTGCATATAACGCAAAGAACGCAGACGCTGCAAAGCGCTACGGCGATATCGCAGATATGCTTAACCTCGGCGGAACAAGCGATGCAGAAAAGGTTGCAAACCTTGTCGCTTACCTCCGCAAGATGAACGATGCGCTCAACATTCCTCAGTGCATCAAGAACTACGGCGCAGATAGCTTCCCCTGCGAGCAGGGCTTTGTTCCGGAGAACATCTTCCTCCAGAGACTTCCGGAAATTGCAAAGAACGCAATCGCAGACGCTTGCACAGGCTCTAACCCGCGCCAGCCGAATCAGGAGGAAATGGAAAAGCTTCTCAAGTGCTGCTACTACGACACTGAGGTAGATTTCTAATCCTTTCCGCGGCTGATTCTTTGAAGTATTTGTATATATTACAAGGGCGTGTCCCGGCGAAAACCGGGGCATGCCGCTTTTTATCCTTTTCGGAATTTTCAATTGACTTTCGAGAAGCGTTGTTTTATAATAAGCATATAATTCCAGTCAATGAATAAATTAAAAAGGAGACGCTTAGCAATGAATCTTGAACATATGATTAAACCTGTGCCGCAAAGGCTTATGCAGGGCAATGGAAATATTTCTCTCGGAACACTCGGAAAAGCAGATTTTACGGTTGAGGTGAAGTTTCTTTCCGGCTCTCTTTCCTGTCTTGCACTTGATATGCTGAAAAGCGGACTGTCAAAGAAAATAAACGACTGTGCCGCAGAGGCAAAAGGAAGCGTTAAAATAACTCTTGAGGTTTCTTCGGATATTCCTGCCGAGGTTAAAAAGAATTCTGACCAAGCATACAGTATCAAGGCAGAGGGCGAGTGCATTGAGCTTGTCGGCTACGGTGCTGCCGGACTTTACTATGCGGTAACCACACTTTTGCAGTGCATTAAGGTGGAGAATAACGAGGTGACTCTTCCCGCCTTTACTCTTCTTGACTGGCCCGACCTTCGCACCCGCGGACATTTTATGGAATGCCGCTACGGCTCAAACCTTATGAAGCTTTCCGATTGGAAAGCGCTTGTTGACGATATGGCGGAAATGAAGATGAACCAGCTCGTTGTTGCGCTTTACGGCTGCTGGTGCATTCAGTATGACGGCATTATCAGCGAATACGTATACATACCGGTGAAGAAGCATCCTGAGCTTCACTCTGATGTTATCAAGAAATATTACTCACCGGAAAAAGGTGAATGGATAAACGAAACCGTGCGCACTCCCATGGCAGATGAGGACTTCTTCGGCGAGCTTATTGCTTACGGAAAAACGCGCGGTGTTGAGGTTGTTCCGCTCTGGAACAGCTACGGTCACAACTCTCTTCTGCCGAGAACTAATCCGGACATAAGCGCAAAGGACAAGGACGGAAAACCGACCGGTCACGGCTTCTGCCTTTCAAATCCCGATACATACGAAACCCTGTATTCAATTTTCGATGAAATTATCACAAGATATCTCGCACCCAACGGCATAACCTCCTTCCACATCGGTATGGATGAGGTGCGCGATGAGATTGCAACCGATACAAGCGATCCGTTTAAGATAACCTCACCGTGGTGCGAATGTGATGAATGCAAGAAATTTACAAACGAAGAGAAGTTCTTAAATCACGCAATAAAGCTTATAACCTTCCTTAAAGCGCGCGGAATGAAGAGCGTTTATATTTACTCCGATATGCTTACAAGGATAGTAAATCCCGTAACCTTCAAAAAGCTTCTTGAGGAAAACGACCTTCTTGATGTTACGGTTATCGACTGGTGGACATATACAAACAACAAGGAATCTCTTATGTTTGAAACGATGCATCCGGAGCTTGGTCTCCGCTCTACGGTAAA
>JAFQVE010000466.1 GCA_017408185.1 Oscillospiraceae bacterium
ACTGAAGGAACAGAAGAAATTAAGGATAAGGTTCCGGTTGCAGTTCTCGATTACAGCGATAACCACAAGGCATATATGCTTGAATATGATGCAGGTGATTATGAAATCGTAGAAGCAGGTATAATTTTCGGTAAGGATACTGCAGATATAAAGACTTACACCTCGCAGAGAAAAGAAAAGCATAATCAGTTCACAGTTCCGGAAGAAGGGGAACTGGATGCAACGGGATACATTATTTACACGTTAGACAACGGCGCAAGCTATAAGACAAAATATGTATCTGTAAAAGCAGCAGACTAACAACCAAAACTTACCTATAGCGGAAAGGGCTCCCTCTCCGCTATAATAAACAAGAGGATACCGTTCCGGTCTCGGAACTGCCGCCATCCGGCGGTCGGGAAGGCGTAAAAAACGGAAGGAGAAAAACAGATGAAAAGATTATTATCACTTATTCTTGCGTTATCAATGCTGATATCGCTGCTTCCGGCAGTGTCGGCAACATCGGATATTTCCGATGGAATAACAATAAAGTATGATTTAAGCTCGCATCTTGCCGAGCTTGGGTTTACGCGCAAAAATACAAAAGACAGTCCGATTACGGAGCCGAAAATAACGGCGATTAATGATATTACAAGAGGCATGTATAAGTTTTCTGCCGGTATGAGTAATACATCAGCATGGGGTGCTGCCCTGTATGCACGTGGGGCGAGCAGTGGAGCGTTTGCTCACAATCTTATTTTCAGAAACTATGTGAGCTTTGAAATCAGTGTTCCGGTGGATGGCACATATTATCTATCGGTGGACCACGGAGCTCACACCTCGGGAGCAGACGTCTCTGTTTATGTAAATGAAGATACTTTTGAAAAAGGAAAACACGCTGACAGCGGAGCTCTCATCGGAACATATTCGGCATATACAAGCGACACGAAATACGATAACTATGATACCATTGTAACAAGCGATGTGCTCAATACGTCGGGTGAAAAGGCGGCATACAGCTTTAAGGCAGACAAAAAGTACATACTAACCTTTGCCGAAGATACAAGCAGCACGAGTAATTACGGCTCAGTCGGCTCCTTCTTGCTCGTTGCGGGCGAGGGTGCAGTTCCGATAGATGTTGATATAACAGGTGTCGACACATACCGCCTTCGGGCAAAGGTGTATATGTCGGACGGAAGCGTAAATTCCGATGCTGAGGCTGTGTGGTCAGGCTACGACACAGAGGTTATATCGGTTTCGGAGGACGGAAGCGTTTCAGTGCGTTCCGAAGGCGAAACTCCGCTTACCGTTACCGTAACGATGGGCGATTTCACGGTCACAAAAACGGAAACCGTAAGCGTCAAGACGCCTCCGGTTCCAAACAAGACGATAACCTACGATATTGCAAGCCGTATGGGGGATAAGGGGGATACAAGCATCCTGTTCACGGATTTCACCTATGCGACAAACGATAACCTGTGGGAATATGCCGCAAACCGCCGTTCATCATATTCCTATGCGGTTGACTATTTTGATAACGATCCCGAAACAAACCCTGAAGTAAATACCACGAGTACAAGCGGAAGCCATCTTGTTTACGCCCCGAAGAAGGGAATTCAAATCCGCGCAGGGCAAAACAACTGGTGGGCAATAAAAATCCGCGTGGACGAGGCGGGCTTATATGTACCGAAGGTCACATACGGAACGTATAAAAACGATTCTCCGTATAAGCTTAACGGAACGTATGTTACGGATAGGGACGGAGAGAATGTTATTGTTTATCCCGAGAGCTATCTCGACTATTATCTTATTCCCGTTGAAGAAAACGTATCGGTAAAGAAAGCTCTTGTTGAAGCAAACTTGAACAGCGAAACGCTTATAGGTACGGTAGCGTGTACAGACCCCGATTCTGCGGACAAGACAATGCGGACAAAGGAGCTTGGGAAGATAAACTTTGCTGCGGGAGAATATTATGTTGTGTTTAAGCCGCGTTATGTCAGCCCGATAACAGAGCCGGGAACGGTTGCGTTTGCTTCTGCAATACTTACGCTTGCCGGTAATATAACGCTTGACGGCATAAACTGCATTCAGGAGCTTGTTGTGGATGCAAAGCAGGATTTGGCATGGAATGAAGAAACACCGATTTCCATAGGCGCGTTTCGCCTTGACGGAACGAAAATAACGGATTACCGGGCGACGTATTCTTCCTCCAATACGAAATGCGCAGTTGTTTCCGGGGACGGAGTTATAAAAGGCGTTGCGGAAGGTGAAGCCGTTATTACCGTAACGGTAAGCGATGGAGTCGGAGCAATCTCAAAAGAGTTCCCGGTAACGGTTACGGATAAGAGCGGCGCAAAGAAGTTTTTGTACAATCTCACCGAAAAGCTTTATGTAAATGAAAAGCTTCTTCTCGATATTGACGCCGTTATGAACAGCGGAAACGTTCTTGACGTAGGTGCGCAGTATATTACCTACACCTGCGAACCCGAAAGTGTTGCAAGGATAGAGGACGGCATAATTACCGCGGTTTCGGAGGGGAAAGCAACCGTTACGGCAACGGTTAATTTCCGCGGTCTTGAAAAGACCTTTGAAAACACGGTAACGGTTATTCCGGATGACGGAAAGACCGCACCGACGCTCTATACAAATGAGATGCGCGAAAATGCGCAGGAGAACATCGCAAAATATGACTGGGCAAAGAGCACGCAGAAAAGCGCGACAAAGGCTGCGGATAAGCTTATGCCGGATGTTGAGCTTATCAAAACTCAAATTTTCGGCGAAGGACTTCCTCGCGGAAGACAGATAGGTGTTCGCGGTGATGACTATTATATTTACTGCCGCTATTGCCATGCAAACGTGGGAAGAGGCCCGGGGGAAGTCTCAATGTCACGTCCGTGGAAGGTTCAGTGTCCGGATTGCAAGCGCCTTTTCCCGAGTAACGATTTTGAAGGCTTCCTGAAGCTCGGTCTTGATGAAAGCGGAAGATTTTTCGATGTTGACCGTGCACGTCAGGCTCATCACGAAATGCTGTTCCACAAGGACGGAGAGGAATGTACCTGTACTGCACCGACAAAAGCCAATACGCCGGAGTGGTATGTTTTCTATGGCTACGGAAATCCGGAGGGATATCTCTATAACGAGCTTTACTCGGAAATAAGAGAAAGCAACGAGGACCCGTGGGGAGAGCTTATCACATGGAATAAAGAAACGATAAAAGATGAGCAAGGTGAAGTGGTAGAGGTCATTGACCACGGAGCAGACCTCGGAACATATACGGATGATGCCGGCAACGTCCTCTGGCAGGGCGGCGATATGTGGGGCGTTGATGACGGCTGGGGATATCTCCCGGGACGTACCTATGATGACGGACTTGAGGAGCGCCATGGATATATCGCGAGGTATAACAATTCGCTTTGGGAAGGTTTGTACGGAAAAATCAGAACGATTGCCGACGCATATCTTTATACAAACGATGTAAAGTACGGACGCGCAGGTGCAGTGCTTTTAGACCGTGTTGCAGATGTGTGGCCAAGCTTTGATATGTATTGTTTCAGAAATCAGTTCTTAAACACCCACGGCGGTTCGGGCTACGGCGCAGCGGTAGGACGAATAAACGATTCATATGTTGCAAGAGAGCTTTTACATTCTGCAGATATTCTTTATCCGATGGTTGAAGACGAAACGCTTATCCGCACGCTTTCGGAGGATGCTGAAAAATCACATCTTGAAAACGATAAGAGAAGTTCTGAAAGCATTTGGAAAAACTGGGAGGAGGGAATTATTCTTGCCTCTTATCAGATGCTGCAGGATGGAAGAATAAACGGTAATTTTGGTCAGGCACAAGGCGTTGCGGGGCTTGCGGCGATAGTTGTCGGCAAACAACCCGAGACGAATGACATTCTCAACTGGGTTTATGCAACGGATGCAGGAAACGGAAAAACAAAAATAACCGGCGGAAATCTTGAAAGCACGCTGATAAATGATGTTGACCGTGACGGAATGGGAAATGAGGCTTCTCCTCGGTACAACACCTCGTGGGTATCAAACTTAAGCACCTTCGCGGATGCAACGGCAATGTACACCGGAGAAGGAGATTATCAGCCGTATAATGTGCCTAAGTTCATCAAGATGTATACTCCGCAGATTGATATACTGCTTACCAATTCAAAACACCCGAATGTCGGCGATGCGGGAAGCGTTGCATCAGTTACGCTAAACGGCGGCACGGCTGCATGGCTTCAGGCGTTTGCACGCACGGATAATGAGGAGTATAAAAAGAAGATCGCAAACTACATTTATACTGTAAACGGAAACAAAACCACAGGCTACAGATACGATATCTTTACAAAAGATCCCGAAAGCCTTGAGGAGGATATCTTAAAGTATATTGATCCGGACCAAAAGACGGAAAGCACAATCCTTACAGGCTACGGTATTGCAATCCTCCGCGACGGTGCAAAGTATGATTCTGCAAGCGCGGCTACTGCAAAGAACACAATGCGTGATATCTGGGTAACATTCGGAAGATCGGCTTCGCACGCTCATACAGATACACTCAATCTTGGTATGGATGCATACGGTCTGGATGTAGCTCCCGATCTCGGATATCCGGAGGATACGAGCTATACGCCAAACCGTCTCCAGTGGGTTGATCCAACCATATCGCACAACACGGTTATTGTAAACGAAGCAAACCACGACAAAACAATAAAGCACGGCTATCCGCTTCACTTTGACGATACGGAAACAGTTAAGCTCATAGACATCGATGCAAGCAATGTAAACTCAAACACTGAGAAATACCGCAGAAGCGTTGTTATGATAAAGGCAAACGATGACGTTTCCTACGCTGTTGACTTCTTCCGTGTAACAGGCGGTAATACGCATACCTACAGCTTCCACAGCCAGGCTGAGAATGCATATCCGGTAAGCGGACTTGAGCTTACGAAGCAGGTCGATGAAAACGGGGAATACATCGGAACGTATGCCGGTGTTGACGGTAAGGATCCTGAAACGGGCGAGTGGATTGAATACGGTCCCGACCCGAACACTGAGGACAACTATGATTACTCAACGAAATATCCGCGCGGTTATACGTGGATGAATAAGGTCCGCCGTGATAAGGAGCCGGAGCAGAATATTTCCGTAGAGTTTGATGTTCAGGACTATAACAAGATACTTGCAGACGGTAAGGGCATAAAGCTTCGTCTTACACAGATGAACAACTTCACACCTGATGAGGTAGCGATAGTCGGCGGATATGTTCCGATAAAGAGCGAAACTGAGAAGCTTCCGAGAACACTTGATTATCTCCTTGTCCATAACAGGGGTGAAAACCTTGACAGCCTGTTTACAACCGTGCTCGAGCCGTATAAAGGCGAGCGATATGTAAGCGATATCAAAACGGTTGATGTATCTATTAAGACAGGCACCGAAATCGAAGGCGAGGATATGGCGCGCGCCGTAAAGGTAGCTCACACAAACGGAAGATGCGATTATGTTGTTTATGCAACGAACAATGATGTTGTATATACAGTAACCGATACGTTCGCAAAAGCAGATGGCACCGAAATGCCGATAAGCTTTGAGTTCTCGGGCTTTGTAGGCGTGTACACTATAAACGAAAGCGGCGCATGCATTTACCGCTATGTAAACGACGGCACGGTTATCGGTGAAGAAACTGAAAAAACAGCTTCGTATACCGGTACGGTAACGGGCTTCCAGAAGGGCTATGAGATTGAGAACTACATTGATGTGGAAATGCAGTGTGATGACCTTTCGGACCTTGCCGGAAAAGTTATCTATGTTGATAACGACCGCGTTGAAAACGGTGCATACAGAATTCTTTCGGCATCAAGAGAAGGCGAAGGGCTTAAAGAAGGAAGCATCCGCCTTGATATCGGCACGGTAACGCTTATCCGCAGCCATATCGACAAATTCGATTTTGATAAGGGATATGTTTACAACATCAAGGAAGATCAGACGTTTACTATCCCGACATCGTTTGAGGATGAAAGCCTGCCG
>JAFQVE010000467.1 GCA_017408185.1 Oscillospiraceae bacterium
AGCGCATCCGGTGCAAGCCCCGGTTCTTTCATAATATAATCATCGTCATAGTTATCACTTCTGTAAGGAAGCGACACTGGTACATTGAGAACGCGCCGCACCGTTATGTATTTCTTAAGAGGCGAGGAAATCCTTATCTTGAGCGGCACCTTTCCGGCCACATCCCTGAAATATGCAATCTGATAAGAAACGCGCTCGTTTTTTAATGCCGATATTGATTTTATCGCCCCGCATTCAGGACGCTTTGACATAAAAACCTTTTCCAACGATGAGAGCTGTATAAATTCCGCTTTTATCATAATTACCACCCTACAGCATAATTTTTACAAAACGTTATTTGGTAAAGCTGAAGCTGCGAACTGTTTTTGTTGTGCCGTCTGTAAGCTTCACGGTTACTGTGCAGTTATATGTTCCGCTTGCAAGTCCGTCAATGTCATAGCTGCCAAAGAGCTTGTTATCAGTTTTGTCTGCTTTAAACTGTGCCATGCTGAATTTGAACAGGTCTGCACGTGCAATGCTTGCGGTTGCGCTCTGAGAAACACCATCACCCGTTATATTAAGAGTTACAGTATCAATAGCCCAGTTGGATGAGATTGTTCCGGTAAAGAGATTGTCGATAGTAGGTGTATCAACGCTATCCGTTATACTCGACTCGTTGATGTAGTTTGCACCGACAAGCTCGCGGCAGGTTATCGGAAGATAGCCTTCAGCATATAAATCGCTGAACTTGAAGCTGTAATCACCGCCGATGACATAAACATCACCCTCAATATCATTGCTATAATCCTTACCGTACAAGGTCTTGTATGTCTTTTCGTTTTTGAATTCTGTTCTCGTCTGTTCAAGCATTCTTATCTTACTGCTGTTTCCGTTAATTGTTCCGTCAGCATTTCGCACGACAGAAACAGACACAACCATTCTTGAATGTCCTCCGGCGCTGTCCCATTCAACCATGGCATCTGCCTTTTGGAGACAAGCATACGCTTCATACATTTTCTGCTCTCCGTTTTGTGTTGCAATAGCGATGGTTCCGCCGGTAAAATCGCTTGCAGAGGTTGAATCGTAATTTCCGACCTTTATAAAGCCGTTTGCCGGAACCATATACTTTGTAGCCTTTGCCTGAATGGATGCACCCATTGAGTTCCACGCTCTTGCAATCGCACCGGAGCAGTCGTTACCTATACGCGCCACTCCCTGAGCGCCGGACATATCCTCACTGCCAAGGCCGGAAATCGTATAAACGCCGTTTGCATCAGGTTCCCCGGCATAATCTAAAAATGCATCAGGTGTGCCTGCGTTGTATACATACGGAAGTCCACGATATATTCTCCCCGCAACAAGCGTTGCGTCAAAGCCTCCGCTTTCCGGACCGACATGGTATTCTATAGTCTCGCTCGGCGTCCAGAGAAGAGAGACGGAGTTTTCCATATACTGTGCTGCCGCATCACGGCGTGCAGAGAGAATTTTTTCATCCGTTCTTCCAATATATGCCTTGCCGTCAGTTATCTTTTTAAGACCCCCGTCGCGGACTATTGCATAGCCTGTTGCCTCTGTTTCTTCATCCCAGTCGTCAATAACCGCGAACTGATTACCACCGGTTGTCATTGCAATCTTTGTATTTCCAAACATGATGCCCTTCTCCACATCATCACCAAAGCCGATAAACTCAGCCATTATTGCCGTTGCATCACCTGCAGTAAAGCGAGTGAGGATGATGTTCCTGAACGTCTTTCCGAGCGTTTCTATTCCGCCGCCGTATACTGCCTCAACCATGCAATCAGCAAATGCCAGGAACTCATAATCCTGCTCAACGCTTGCTATCTTTCCGTCCTTTTTCCAGTACATAAACACGCCGTTGTCGTCTGATGCCGCCGCATTGCAGGTGACGGTATCACCGTATGCGTATTTCTTTGCAGTTCCGTTTACGGTTACAGTGATGTTTTTTTCAAGGTCGTTGTAAATTGCCATGAATATCATGGTGCCCATACTATCTGTTTCAGGAGCAGGCTCTCCTGCCTCATACCTGGTATAGGTATCGCCCTCTCCCTTGAGTGCCCAGCCTACTGCCTTGCCATAGCCCGGCATTGAGGGATAATCCGGCATAATGCCGTTTGTAATTTTGACGTCGGTAAGAAGCTGGCCATTAGCGTTGTAGAACTCCTGAGTGTCAGTTTCTACTGCCTCTTCACTGACTGCTTCATAGACTGCTACAAGGTAGTTTGTTCCCTCTGTCGGGCGGTAGTTTTCAAGTGTGCGATCGTAAGAGAGTACATGTTTCTTTGCCATGACACCCTTTGCCCAGTAAAGGAATTTATATTCTTCGGAATCATCAGGGGCGGTTATGTTTTCACATACATCGCCAAAGGTGAGACCGGATTCATAGCCTGTGGTTATTTTGTTTGTCTCTTCTATCGTTCCATTCTTGCCATAGACTGCATATGCGGCAATGGAGGTATTATCCAAACCTTCGTGAGTTGCAGAGCCGTAGTCGTTGGTGGATGAAATGTCTTCGAGAACAGGCTCTTCCGGCTCGGGCTCTTCAGTTTCAATCGCACCTTGGTAAGTGAGGGTGATGGTGGAAATAGTGTTGTATATTCTGGTAATATCGGACAATTTATGCTCTTTATCAGTATAGAAATCCA
Source organism: Oscillospiraceae bacterium (assembly GCA_017408185.1). Next base: position 2,643 of record JAFQVE010000467.1, read on the forward strand.
CAAAATCAGGATTATTCATATTGACATTAAAAAGCATATAATATTCTCCTGCATCAGCAAACTCAAATTCTGCAGTAGCTTCTAACTCTTCCCAATGCTTTACAGTTGTTACCTTTTCTCTTGTTCCAGGTGTCCAACTACCGATTGTTAATCCTTCCGAGGATGGGAATATATATACATCAGAAGCACCTGCAACATAATGTTTTCCGCTACTATTTGTGTATGTTCCGTCGCCGTTTCCATACAATTCAGGTTGTTTTATAGTTATACTGTACTTTCCTTTATATGGAACTGTAATCTTAAATGCAAAACGTGCTGTATTTTGCGGATTTAATTTAAAACGCAAATAAGTTGCTTTCCATTCATTGTTCGTAGCTTGATTATTTCGCCCTGCATATGTCCAAGGTTCTGTGATTGCAGAATTCAATTTCGACGAATCCGTAACAAGGCTATTTTGTATGGTTCCTACGTTTGAGGAGTCCAGCAACGCACTTGTTGTAAAATTATATATAAACTCCGTCCCAACTGCCGGAGCCGTATCTGTTGCAAAGACTGACGGAAGCATGCCTGCCAGCATCGCGAAACAAAGAATGATTGATAATAATTTTTTCATTTTATTTTGTCCTCCCTGTACTACTTTACTCTGTTGTATGCGCTCTCGTATGCTGCCACAACTTCATCTACTCCCATTTCTTTGAGAGTTTCTCTGAATGTATCAAAGTTTGAAAGGGGTTCCTGACCGAGCATGAACTTGATAAGCATTTCCTCGGTATACGTCTGGACGCCGGTTTTGTACATATCAATTGCCGCCTGCTCCTCGTCGTTAAAATCAAGCCACAATGTTACCGGATATTCGGAAAGCGTATGTTCGACTATAAGGTCTTCGCTCTTAAGCGTAGTCTCCGACTGCATTGCCTCGGCAGCTAATGGGTCAAGACGCGCAAACGAGCCGTAGGTCTGGAAACCGTACAGGGTGTTCGGAAGTGCGCCTGCTTCATCAGTGATAAACTTCTTTTTGCCGTCAACCACCTCGTAGGTCTCGCCCTCCTTACCCCACGAAACAAGCTCGCATGCCTCGAGGTATACATCCAGTCAACAAACTTTGCGGCGTTTGCAATGCCCTCG
>JAFQVE010000468.1 GCA_017408185.1 Oscillospiraceae bacterium
CTATCAGAACCGCGACGTGACCGAGCCACAGCGAGACGGGGACCGCCGAATGGCGGTGGATGAGGTGTTATCACAATACCCCGACTTTGATACCGTCGCAGAATACGCAAAGGAAGCAGTCACCGCCCTCATCTCGGCAGGTCTCGTCAACGGCAAGAGCGGACGCATCGCACCGACAGACTACACAACCCGCGCAGAAGTTGCGGTGCTTATAAAACGTATACTGGATTATGTAAAATAATTGCAGATTACTATGTGTGGCGGAATTAAACTCCCGCCACACAAAAAATAAACAAATAAGGAACTTGCGCATCTTGGAGACATAACAGATCCAAGATGCGCAAGTCTTTGCACGTAGAGTTATCATTTTGTAAGCTTTTTCAAAAGTCCTTCGCATCCGCGCAGAATATCGCGGTAGGTGGTTTCAAAGTCATCCGTATACCACGGGTCGGCAACATCTCCCGGCGTATCGGTATAGTCCATAAGGCGTGAGATCTTCCCCTCATCATCCTCGCCTATTACATATGCAATGTTGCGCAGATTTCGCCCGTCCATGCATATAACGTAGTCAAAGCTTTCGTAATCCTTGCGGGTTATTCGCTGAGCGTATTTGCCGTTGCAGGATATACCGTGCTCGGAAAGCTTGCGGCGAGCGGGCGGATAGACCGGATTTCCGAGCTCCTCTGTGCTTGTTGCGCGCGATTCAATATGAAATTGCTCGCTGCGGTCAGCAACAAGCTTTTTCATAATAAACTCCGCCATCGGACTGCGGCAGATATTTCCGTGGCAGACGAAAAGTATTTTTGTCATAGTGCTGAAAACTCCTTTAACCCCTTGATTTTTGGGCATTTTTCAATGTTTTTTCGACTTTTTCATGCTTTAATCCTTCAAACACTGTTTACTCACGGCTCTTGGATAGCATAAGCCACCGCCTTATCTTGACATTTATTGTCTCATCCACTCTTCGTACTCACCCAATCTTTTGATAAACCCATCAAATTCAGGTACGGTAAAATCTAACTCACCATGTTTCGTTGAATAAATTATGCCTTTATCAATAAGCTTTGCTCTCGTTGGGGATATTGATTTTCCATTTTTCCCAAAATGCTTTGAAATATTTGATATGGTGCAAGGTATTTTCCCGCACTTGACCATCGAAAAGACAAACACCTTTTCTGCATCTGAGCATCTTTCATATCTTGATTTAAAAAAACCATTATCAAGAGCATCAAAAAATTCTCCTGCATTGTCGTCTACAAGTTTTTCATCAATATATTTTCCATCTGCAATATCATAAACAACTTTACACAACTGCTGAATAAAAAATGGATACCCTTTGGTTATTCCAAATATTTTGTCTATCGCTTTTTGAGAGTATTCAACATTGAATTTTTTCGCGGGTTCTATAATGGCTTTTTCTGCATGTTCTTCCGTCAAACTTCCAACAGTCCTATAGACAAACAATCTTTCTGAATATGATTTGATATCTGACAACATTTTTACGATTTTGGGTAATCCGGCACCTATAATTACAATAGGATATCCCAATTGATTTGCCCTGTGTATTGCTGAAATCAATGCGCCCAATTCATCTTTTTTCATATACTGAATTTCATCAATGATAAAACAGATTGGCATTTCGGTCTCGTATGCAATTTCACCTATTGAAGTGAAAACCTGTGTTAAACTTCTCTCATAGCTTCTTGCTACATATAATTCTCTCTCCTGAACGGAAACAGAAAAAGTCGAATCCTCCGGATTAAACGAAAGCACGAGAGATTTTAGAGCCTCAATGGCCTTTTGCATAAAAGGTTTTCCTTTTTCTTTTATTCCGGCTTTTTTTAAAAATTCTTGTGCAGCATCCGAAATAATAGAGGTGAAATCTTTTTTTTCATCAATTTCTACATACTCGCAGAATAAGTCCATTTCCTTTGCAATTGTATAAAATTTATTCATTAAAACAGTTTTTCCGACACCTCTTAATCCACTGTATATAACAGATTGTGTGGGTATATTATGCTTTAGCGCTTCGAATACATTTTTTATTTCCTCAATATTGTTTTCTCTACCAGCCAAAAAAGTAGGCATTAGCCCTGCTCCCGGTCTATACGGATTGATTTTGAACATAAAACTTTTCTCCTTTTTCTTGTCTCTGTCGGCAGTATATCATAGTTTTTAGATCTTGTCAATCGTCTTGTGCGATTTCTCGTAAAATTTTTGATAGATTACGTTAGATTTTGTTTAGCCGCAGATAAAGAACAGATAACAAATGCTGCATCTGCTCTGAATATCATCGGTATCGCAGTCTGACAAGCCGAACAAAGTATCAAGTGTATTGAGTGCTATATTTGCAGTTTGCTGCGAAGCTTCGTCAGTATGCGTTTGCTCAAAAGTTTATCATTTTGTATTTCGTTTTTTAAACTCCATAGGGGTGATACCCATATGCTTTTTATACAGACGGAAAAAGTTTGAATAATTGTTGAAACCTGCCAGCTGACATGCAGTTCCTATATTAGCTCCGTTACTGACAATTTCATTAAAGTAGGAAATGCGGTGGAATATAACATAATTCCACAGAGATGTGCCGACATACTCCTTGAATAGATGTGACAGATATGACTTGTCTATATTGAATTCCTTGGCGATGCTGTCCATGCTTATTTCTTCTTTGAAATGAACATCAAGAAACTTAAGAATTTCATTTATAAAATGGTTTTCTGTTGAAGAAACAAAGTTTTTAAAGTCCTGATTTTTCGATATTTCGCAGATGACAGAAAGCGCCTCAGTTATTTTGCAGAGTGCAAGAATATCTTTTACGGAACCGGCGCTTTGAATGGTTGCGAGAAGACTTTTCAACACCGCATCCAAAGAATATTTTTTTACGCTTGCAGAAGAAATATGGTTTGATACGCCTTTTTCGCGATTTATAAAAGGACTGTAAAGTGAGCTGCAGTCTTTGGGAAAATTCTTTAACAGTCTGTCAGAAAAATGAAGAACTATTCTTTCGTGATATTTGTTTGCATCTACACTGCAACAGAACATTTCGGAAGGATTAAGTATAATAATATCGCCGTCATTAAAGTCATACTGCTTTCCTTCGATTTTAATGTTTCCGCTTCCGCTGATGAAATAGTAGAGCATGCATTGTGAGGTTTGGTGCATATAAGAAAGCGTGGAAGCTTCTGCTGAAAATCCCGTGGTGTGATTTACAATATATCCGAGCTCGCTTTCATAGCTTGTCTTGTTGAAATTTTCATACATAAAACCACCTCATAGCAGTATTATATATAAAAATCGCAGTAAAGTCAATTGTATATTTAATTATGATGTGATACAATAAAAACATAGTTGAATATACTATATCGATATAATTACGGGAGTTGTTTGAAATGATAAATGTAGATAAGGATTATATCATCAAATTAAGACGTGAGATACATATGTATCCTGAGGTTGACTATGATTTACCGAAAACAGTTGCCTTAGTTAAGCGTGAGCTTGAAAGTATGGGGATTCCATATACCGAAAAGTATGGAAAAGGCAGTGTTGTAGGATACATAAATCCGGATAAAACCGATTTTACCATCGGTATCCGTGCGGATATGGATGCCCTGAGAATGACCGAGGCAAATGACTGTGAATACCGCTCGCGTCACGAAGGAATTATGCATGCCTGCGGTCACGATGCCCACACCGCAATTCTTTTGGGAACTGCAAAGGCACTTAAGGAAATTGAGAGCAGCCTTTCCTGCCGTGTAAAGCTTGTTTTCCAGCCAAGCGAAGAGGGCGTTACAAGCGGCGCAATTATGATGATTGAAAACGGCGTTATGGAAGATATCGACATTATGACAGGTCTTCATGTAGGTACTTCCCTTGATGTCGGAAAGCTCGGAGTATGCCCTGGTTTTTCAAGCGCATCAAGCCGCCATTTTAAGATTGAGATAGGCGGCAAAAGCGTTCACGCAACGGCATATCACAAAGGTATTGATGCTTTGGCAATAGCGGTGAAGATGTATGAAGGACTTCAGGCAATTTTCGCAAACGAGGTTGATCCGAAGGAAAGAGTTGTTTGCCGTGTGACAAAGCTTCATTCCGGCACTGCTCAGAATATTCTTCCAGATTATGCCCTTATGCAGGGAACAATCCGCACTTTCAATGTGCCGTTAAGCGGATTTATCCACGACAGAATGCAGGCATTGGCAAAGAGCTTATCCGATATGTACGGAGTAGAAATCAAGGTTCACGCACCGCTTAAGTCAACCTGTGTTTACAACAACCCATACCTTTCGGAGATTATGATGAAAAGTATGGAAAAGGTTGTCGGCAAAGAGAATGTTGCCAAGGTAGAGTATGGTATGGGCTCTGAAGACTTTTCGAGGTTTACCGATATAGTTCCCAGTGTATTCTTCCGTCTCGGAATAAGAAACGAAGAAAAGGGAATAACTCAGGTAGCCCATCAGGTCGATTTTCAGGTTGATGAAGATGCACTCATATACGGAGCGATGAATTTCGTTCAGTTCGTTCTTGATAATCAAAACGGTGTGGATATAAAAAAGGCAAAAGAAGCAGACGAAAGAGCAAACTGAACCTTATTTCCCTAAAACTTTTTGCTTCCGACTTGACAAATTTATATAAAGAGTATAAGATGATGTTAAAGGATTATTTATATAACTTACACAGAAAGGTGAGAAGCAATGAGTGAAGAAATCAGGAACACACCGGAAAAGAACGAAAAGCCTGCGGGGGCGTGTCCGATTTGCGGCTTTATAACGCCGTTTAACCCGGAAGAGGAGGGGTTCTGCTGCCCGGTGTGCGGGGCGCCGTCCGGACAGGTTAAAAAGTAAGATAAACGATAAGAAGCTACGGTTTTCCCGCAGCTTCTTTTATATGATCTGATTATTTTCTTCTGAGATTTAACAGTCTTACAACCACCGGACTGAGGATGATATTGCTTCCAAGCTCGAAAAGGAAGTTAGCACCGACAAGTACAAAGATCATATAGTAGGCAACTCCTCCGCCGAGACCTGCTGCAGCTGCCCAGCCGGCAACCGTGTCCATAAAGAACAGCAGACAGCCGATGAGAAAGATACCGGTGTTTACAAGCGGGCAGACAATTGCCGCAACAAGCACGGCTATGTACCTGTTGTTTCTTGAAATAAACTTAAGTACTCCCGGCGTGCAAGCGTCGCAAAGTCCATACTCTTTTTTGATACGCCCGATAAGCTTTTCGGAACGTTTGTCAAGAAGCGCGAGAACGCCCTTGTAGGCAAGACCTGCAAAAAGTCCGCAGGCAGTGCCTTTTGCGAGAACGGTGATGATTGTTCCGGCAACGTTGACGACGAGAAAAGCCGCCGCGTCTCCGCTTATCAGAACCGTCACGCCGAACACCAATCCAAGCCAGGCAGCAATGCCGACGCCGCACGTTGCCGCACCGATGACAATCGGTATGAGCACGAGCGAGATGGAAAACGGGCCCAATTTGATGAACGCGCCCATCATCTGCAGGATGATGACAAGTGCCGTCAGAATTGCGCCGAGTACCATAGTCTCGGTTGACATTCCTTTTGTAGTCTTTTGCATAATAATTCCTCCTTGCTGTCGTTCACAAAAGTGATACAACGCATTGAAATTTATTTATATTATCTCCTTGCGGAGCAATATACAAAAGCAGTTTATTTATTTTTCTTGTAAAGGATATTAAGACCTTTCAGGATAAGGTCGCGGTCAAGTGTGATATCGTGCCTGCAATGAGGGATAATCGTATGGGAAAGCCCGCCCGTTGCATACACAGGAAGCTCCTTGCCGATTTCATCGCAGAAGCGGTCAATCATTCCGTCAATCATAGCGGCATTTCCGAAAACAACGCCTGAACGCATACAGTCCACCGTGTTTTTACCGATTACGGACTTCGGTGCCTCAAGGCTTATCTGCGGAAGCTGGGCTGTGCCGCTTGCAAGAGCGGAAAGCGCAATGTGTACACCGGGAATGATGGAAAGCCCGGAGAAGGTTCCGGAATCCTCCATAATCATAATCTTTGTGGCAGTGCCCATATCAACGATAAGCGACGGACTGCCGTATATATGATGCGTTGCAACGCAGGCGCAGATGAGGTCTGCTCCAACGGATGCGGGGTTGTCACAGTGAATGTTGATGCCGGTTTTTATACCGGGACCGACCATTAGCGGCGTTGTGCAGTAAGCAATCTCAATTGCACGCTTCATAACTGAATTGAGCGGGGGAACAACCGAGGAAATTATCGCGCCGTTTACAGCCTCTTTGTCAACGCAGTGAAGCTTTAATATGCTGTGGATTTTCGTTGCATATTCATCCTCGGTCTTCTTTGCGTTTGTAGCAATGCGCGCAACAAAGCATAAGGTGTCGTTTTCAAACCCGCCGATGACGATGTTTGTGTTGCCTATATCTATTGCAAGTATCATAATATAATCCCTTCCGAAACGGCGAATCTGCCGTATTTTCCCACCTTTAGTATAATCCCGGTAAAGCCGTTTTGTCAAGCGGAAAGTGAGAAACGGGAGAAAATCTCTTTTTTCGTTGACATTTTGTGAGGTTTGGGATAAGATATACTTATAATACAAAGAAAGGGCTATAGTGATGTGCGATATATATAAAAAGCTTATTTCGGCAAGGGATTATGTTCGCGGCAAGGTGAATTTTATTCCGGAAATTGCAATAGTTCTCGGCTCCGGGCTCGGCGGGCTTGCCGACGAGATAGAATGTGTCGGAAGTGTGCGATACAGCGACATTCCGGATTTTCCTGTATCCACCGTTGCGGGACATGAGGGAAGATTTGTGTTCGGATATCTTGAGGGTGTTCCGGTTGTTGCAATGCAGGGAAGAGTTCATTTCTATGAGGGATATGACATACACGATGTTGTTGCGCCGGTTCGCATTATGGGACTTTTAGGTGCGAAGAAGCTTATTCTCACAAACGCGGCGGGGGGGATAAACCAAGGGTTTGCGCAAGGCGCGCTTATGATGATAACGGATCACATATCAAGCCTTGTTCCGTCACCGCTTACCGGCAGAAATATTGATGAACTCGGTGTCCGTTTTCCGGATATGAGCGAGGTGTATTCAAAGCGATTCCGCGATGCCGTAAGGGCTTGTGCAGAGAAGCTTTCTATAGATATAAAAGAGGGAGTGTATATCCAGACCTCCGGACCTAATTATGAAACGCCTGCAGAAATCCGCGCGTATGAACGGATGGGTGCAGATGCCGTCGGAATGAGCACTGCAGTTGAAGCAATGGCAGCGCGTCATATGGGAATGGAGCTTTGCGGTATAAGCTGCATAACGAATATGGCGGCGGGGCTGAGTCCGCGGCCGCTCACTCACGAGGAGGTCAAGGAAACTGCAGACCGCGTAAGCCGCGATTTTAAGGCGCTTGTGCGTGCAATAGTGTCGGAAATAAGTAAAATAGGTTGAATAAGGCACAAGAATATGGTAGAATAAAATATATTCATAAAAAGGGTGCATTCTGATGAATATTGAAGGCATTTGCAGAACATTTTGCATACGCGGTGAGATTGTCGCGTGTGACGTTATAAAAAGCGGAAACATAAATGATACATTCAAGGTAAGCTTTCGCGACGGTGAGAAGGAAAGCTGCTATATAGTTCAGCAGATTAACACATATGTTTTCCGCGAACCGCAGAAAATGATGGAAAACATCTCGCGGGTTACAGATCATATTGCGTCAAAGCTCGGTGATGGGTGCGAGCGTATGGTGCTTAAGTTTTTAAAGACGGAAAAAGGAGACAGCTGTTTCTTTGATGATGAAGGAAAGTGCTGGCGTGCGTATCGGTTTATCGACAATTCCGTAACCTTTAACTCGTGCGAGGATCTCGAGATTCTTTATCAGGCTGGCTTGGCATTCGGACGCTTTCAGATGGAGCTCCGCGATTTTGATGCGTCGGGGCTTTATGAGACCATTCCGGATTTTCACGATACCGAGAAGCGTATGAACACTCTCCTTTCACACGTTGATGAAGACCCGCTTGACAGAGCGCGTGATGCCGGGGATGAGATTTCGTTCTTCCGCGAGAATCTTGACAGGGCGGTAAAGCTTACGAGAATGCAGAAGCAGGGACTTTTGCCGCTTCGTGTTACGCACAACGATACAAAGTGTAACAATGTTTTGTTTGATACGGAAACGAAAGCAGCCCTTGCGGTAATAGATCTTGATACGGTTATGCCGGGGCTTGCTCTCCACGACTACGGCGATGCAGTTCGTTTCTCGGCAAACACCGCAGAGGAGGACGAGCCGGACACATCCAAAATCGCGCTTGACAACGGGAAGTTCCGCGCATTCACGGAAGGCTTTCTCTCGGCCTGCGGCAATGTTTTGACCGAGCGGGAGAAGGAGAATCTTGTAGACAGCGTAATTGTGATAACGATGGAGCTTGCGGGAAGATTCCTTGACGATTATCTCACGGGAGATAAATATTTCAAGACGGATTATCCGGGACACAATCTCGTCCGTACCCGTGCGCAGGTAACTCTTGCACGGGATATCATCGCAAGATATGACGAGCTTAATTTGATAGTAAAAGAAATACTATAAATAACAAAAAGGATGGTAGAAACAAATGGGATTTTTAACAGGTAAAACAGTAATCATCACAGGTGCAGGACGCGCAGTGCTCTCTGACGGGAGATGCGGCTCTATCGGCTACGGTATTGCAACCGCATATGCAAAAGAGGGCGCAAACATCGTTATAACGGGAAGAAACGTAAAGAAGCTTGAGGATGCAAAGGCAGAGCTTGAAAAGCTTTACGGCATCAAGGTGCTTATTCTTCAGGCGGATATCGCATCCGGTACGGATAACGAAGCTACCGTAAAGAAGGTTGTTGACGAAACAATGAAGGAGTTCGGGCGCATTGACGTGCTTATCAACAACGCTCAGGCATCTGCTTCCGGTGTTCCGCTTGCAGAGCATACAACAGAGCAGTTTGACCTTGCAATGTACTCCGGTCTTTACGCAACCTTCTATTATATGAAGGCGTGCTATCCGCATCTTAAAGAGACAAAGGGCTCGGTAATTAACTTTGCTTCCGGCGCAGGTCTTTTCGGAAACTTCGGTCAGTGTGCATACGCTGCTGCAAAGGAAGGCATCCGCGGACTTACCCGCGTTGCTGCAACGGAGTGGGGCAAGGACGGAATAAACGTAAATATCGTTTGCCCGCTTGCATGGACGGCTCAGCTTGAGCAGTTTAAGAATGCATATCCCGATGCGTTTGACAAAAACGTTCATATGCCGCCGATGGGACACTTCGGCGATGCAGAGCTTGAAATCGGTCGCGTCTGCGTACAGCTTGCACATCCGGACTTCAAGTATATGACGGGCGAAACCCTCACACTTGAGGGCGGTCTCGGTCAGCGTCCGTAAAGATACGAATAAATCACTGCGGGATTGTAGCGAAATGCATTTTGCTACAATCCCTTTGGGGCTTTAGAAAAATAGTGCAGAATGAGCAAATCGGACCCGAAGTAGTACATAAGTACGTCGAGAGGTCCGATTTGCTTATAGTATAAAGTGTAACTAAATCCTCAAATTCGGCTTCTGCCGAATTTTCAATTTACTTTCAAACTTCATACCATATACTTTTTCGATGTTATCTGCAAAAAATATCACTTTTACACTTTATGCGGTCTGGGCTGTTTTGCTACAGCCCCGTTTTGTGTAAAAATGTAGCAGACATAAATTCAGGAATGGCGCAACGTATTTGGAATAAAATCATAGAGTTGGAATATAATATGCACTGAATAAAAAATATTTATTGGCGAAGTTTGTTAAATGCACTGAATAAACTTGACAAAAATCGAGATGTTTGATAAAATGAATGCATAAACTCAAAGGTGGTGTTTTTTGTGATAGCAAGAGAAGAATATATGCAGTTGCTTATAGATTTCAAGGATAAAGATTTGATTAAGGTTGTGACGGGAATCAGACGCTCGGGTAAATCTACTCTGTATGAGCTTTA
>JAFQVE010000053.1 GCA_017408185.1 Oscillospiraceae bacterium
AAAATACTCAAGCGGTGCCTTTTCCATGGAAAGCTCAATTTCAAATGCATCAGAAGCAACAGAAAGAGTTTTTTCTTTGCATCCGCCGTTTTTCACAAAAACGCACACGCTCTTTGCCATATCACGAGAAAAGGCGTCGATATCTGCAAACGTCATCGGGGCTTTCCAGCAGTTGTTTTCAAAATCAGCCGTAACATTAGGACGCACATCCCCGCATGCAGACTGGAAATACATAGATATGCAGCCGTAGTTTTCAATGTCGATATATTGGCAGACACGCGCAGGAAACTCACCGCTGATGCCGGTGCTTGTCGGATAGAACACCGGATGACACGGAAAATTCATAACCAGTGAGCAAAGGCTACCCGATAAATCCCGCACGCACAACAACGCAAATTCCGTATCGTGCGGATAATCGGCGTTCGGCGCATTTGCAGGCTTACCGTCGCGCATTCCTCTGCGGCTGACATTAAACGGTGCGTCAAACACTCCGTATTCAAGAGTTCCTTCTCGCATCGCACACATTGCACGGTCCAGACAATCACAGGCACGTGTAACAAGAAAACCTTCATATCTGTCATTATGAAAACCCGGATTATATCCGAGGGTTGCCGGAGCCATATGAGAATGTGTGCACGCTATTACGACTGCGGACGGTGAGATACCGTACTTTTCTTCTGCGTATTTTTCAACCGCTTTATTTAAGCTGCGGTCATGAAAGAGCAGGTCAAATGACATGAGAACTGTCTTTTTATTCCCGTCATCAAGCACAAGGCATCTTACATAAACATCATCGTGAATTTCCTTAAACCCTTTGTCCCTGTCACATTGCGGACACGCAAGACACATAGATACTGTAGGAGTAATTATATCCTTCGCTACACCAAAATTCATAAATGTAAATCCTCCTTAGTTCCAAAAAGAACATTTGTTTTTCTGTTGTTATACATTTAAACTCTAATACAAACTCCCCGCTTTTGTCAAGAGGGGAGTTTTATACATAAGCTTATTTGCCGTAAATTACAGTGTCATCATCCATGATTGCATAGCCGATAACGCTTGCGACGGAAGTAAGATCGTTTTCAAACTTAAGCTGATTTCCACCGTTCTTTATTGCAATCTTATGTGTTGCAGTTTCAAGGGAAACCTCGCCGCCGTTTTTGTTAAAGAGCACGCCCTTTTCCTTTGCCGCATCAAGACCGATAAACTCGGCAAAGCTTTCGCTTATGATAATTCTGCGAAGCGAATCCGTAATGCTCGGCTTATATGCACCGTAGACCGCCTCAAGCCCACAGTTCTCTGCCGCGAGGAAGCTGTAATTCTTATCAAAGCTTACTATTTCATTATCCTTTGTCCAGTAGAGGAACACATCAGAGCCGTTGCCGTTCTTGCGTTCTGTTGCGGAGACCTCAACAAGCGAGCCGTAAGCGTAGTTTGTTGCCACACCGTTCACTTTTACAGCAACGCTCTTTCCTGTCGGTTCTTCCGAGAACTGTGCAACGAAAATCATCTGATTTCCAGTTGCCGTTGCACTCTCCACCGTTCCTGTCTGCCCTGCAAGAGCCCAGCCTTCAAAGGTATGATCCGTAAGCGACGGAACTGACGGGAAGACTATCGCTTCACCTTCATCATAAAGCGTGCGTGAAAGCTCATTTCCGGATGCGTCAAAGAACACAACCGATGTCTGAGCGTCATCCTTTGCCTTGTATACAGCCGTCAGATACGTGCCGCCGGCAGGAGCTGTTAAGGTGTAGCTTTCGCTGTCGGAAACTACGCGGCGATCTGCGCCTATTCCCTTCGTCCAGTAAAGGAAGGTATAGTCATCATACTTCGGAGCCTCTATGGTAAGCTCTGCTCCGCGGGTGGTTGTGTACGGAGTTACCGTATGGATGGAGGTGTCGTTGTTGGAATTTACGGTTGTGGTAAGAACGTTCACAACTGCTTTGTCCGAAAGCGAATGTTCACTTTCTTCTGCGATGTCTTTGGTCATCGTATTTGCAACAGCTGCAATTGCCGCCTCTTCTGCACCCATCTCGCCCGGCAGCGGAGTGAGGGTGATGGAGGAGAAGCGAAGATGTTGATATATGCCGGCATTGCTTAAAGATGCATTGTTCAATGTCAAGCTATCTGCGCAAGCATTGAGAACAACCCAATATTCCCCGGCAACCGGAACATCAACGGTAAACCCGTCAACAGCATAATTCTTCACAAATGTGCTTGTGTCGTTTGTTCCCTTTTCACTTGCTTGCATTGAAGAACTGAACATTGCTCCCGACTTTATATCTGTTGCAGTCCCCCAATTGCTTGAGCTGAACCAACCGAGAAATTTATTCGCTGTGAGCCATGCATCAACATTTGCAGGCGCATATGTAGCTTGTGCTTCACCGAAATACACTTGCATAAACGGGTCGTATGCTGCATTAGCTTGCCCATCAGCTACCGCAAGTCTGTATTTACCGCTATAAGGAATGTTCACGCGAACAGCAACGTGAGGACGCTCTGTGCTTGCATTTGAGTAATTAGCAATTTTAACGGTACCTGCATAGCCGGGGCTTTCAAAAGCTCCGGAGTACACTCCTGCAATCTTACCATTCGTTGCCTCAATAGCATACGGAGCAGTTTTTTGAAGATTCATAATATCCTGATCTTTATATGCCTCGTTTTTTAATTTGTATTTCCAATTCACAAGGCTTATATTATCAAGGGTCGTTTTTCCGGTTCTGATAACCTCGGTCGTATATGAATTGTTACTAAAACCTGCCTCAGGAATTTTATCAACATTTAATGCATTTAACGTAATGTCATATTTAAGCTCTTTCGCGTTTGCCGCTGCCAACTCTTCGGAAAGAGTGAAGCTTTTGAACTTCATTGTGCATGTTTCATATGTGCCTGCTTTTCCGGTTGTCCAGCCTGTAACTGCTTTTACCGGAACAATTACAATGAAATATCTGCCTTTCTCCAGCTCAACGGGAGTTAAAGCTGCCTTTTTTTCTCCGGAAGAACCGTTCAGATTTATCGCATTACCTATTCTCTTTGATGAATCAAGGTTCGCAATCACAGCTTCGTAACCTGCTGCAACCGAAAGTCCGCTCCCTGTATATGTACAATCCCATGCAGTTCTGTCAGCCGGTGCTTCAAACAAATAAATATCTACGATTGGAGAAGATTTGTCCTCGATATATGTAAGGTATGGAGTGTATTTGCCTGCGTTTCCCACTTCAACTTCAAGAACAAAAGAAGAATTTGTTCCTGGCATACTTGTACCCGGTGCATATATCGGGTCACCTGTAAGAAGACGTATTGTCCAGTAAAGGTGATCTGCCGCCGTTGCAAAGCCATATCCGTTTTGAAGCGTAACAAATCCCCATTTTCCTGCAGTTTCGGTTTTTAAATTACTGTATTTGTGTTCTCCCAAATGGAATGAATATGTATCCTTTTGTTCGGAATGTTCATGCGCACTGTTGTTAAACTCATACACATACGTTTTCGGGTTGCGCGCCCATTCATAGCCTGTATCCGATGCAAAAGTTGCGGGGACAAGGCTTATGCACAATGCAAGCGCAAGGATAACAGATATTACTTTTTTCATTTTGTTTCTTCTCCTTTTACTTTACGTTGTTATATACTTTTTCGTACAGCGCAAGAAGCTCCTTTACCGGAAGCTCATTAAGCTCATCACGGAAAGAATCCCATTCGCTCATCGGGCGCTGACCTATAATAAACTTCTGGATATTTTCCTCAACGTGCGTATTTATGGATGTATTGAGGTCTGCAAGAGTCTTGCTGTCTTCTGCCGAAAATTCAAGGTACAATGTTGGATCAAGATTCGGATAAATGTTTCCAATGACAAAATCGGTCGTTGCCGCCTGCTCCTCAGAGATTGACGCATCAATACATTCGGGATCAATGCGCGTATAGGTGCCCGTAGTCTTAAAGCCGTAAAGGGTCTGCGCTGTGTCCGCTTCGTTTTCGACTATAAACTTACGCTTGCCGTCGACGTTTTCATATGTCTCGCCTTCTTTACCCCATGAGAGGATTTCGGCACCTTCATCTGAATAAAACCAGTTGATATAGCGCATTGCATTTGCGATTGATGCCTCATTTCCGGTATTCAATACAGCATAACCTGTCGGATCCTGATTGAACTTGTTGTTCATATTGATGCCGACACCGTTATCTGCACGCGGCGGTGTCATAGCGGTGAGGTTGAATTCCGGCATCTGCTCACGTGCAATACCGTTGAAGAAATCTATTCTTATCTGATATTCCGGCATGATGAATCCGCGGTTGGTGGAAACAAGCTCTTCCCAACCGGAGCTTGAAATCGTGAAGAAATCAGCCGGAATAAGCTTTTCCTTTACCATACGGTTTAAGTATTCAACGATCTCGAGCATAGTTTCCTCGGTTGCGCCGTAGCACCATTTTTCATTCTCAAAATCGTAATATGCGCCGTAATGGAAGTTAGGCTTCCATGAGCATCCGATAACGTTTATATTCGCAAGTCCCGAACGCATACAGAACGGATAAGAATCCGGATACAGCTCTTTAAGCTTTTTTGAAACGTTGTACAAATCCTCTGTTGTTTCCGGCACGGAAAGACCGTGCTTATCTAAAATATCCTTACGGTACAGCCATGTGCGGAGATTGGTGTATCTCTCCATACCGTAATTCGGGGTGTAATATACCTTTCCGTCTGCGCTCTTGCGGATGTTTTTCATCCACTGGTCGCTTTCCGGAAGTCCGTCCCAGAACGCATTGTAATCCGGAAGAAATTCTGCGTAATCATCAAGTGCTACAAATGCGCCCTGTTCACAGTAATCCGCAAAGCCTGAGGGCTTTCCGGCAAATCCGATGGCA
>JAFQVE010000469.1 GCA_017408185.1 Oscillospiraceae bacterium
GACCGTTGCAGTTTCATTTTCGTCAACGTTGATTGAGGATGTAGTTGACGTGATTTTGCCGTTCATAAGTGCAGATTTTGTTCCGCCTACGAGATAGAAAGAACCAACATATGAATAGGGATTTCCTGCTTCCGGCTGGTATGGTGTCCCAATAACGAAGTTTATAATATATTCGCCCGGCTCTTCAAAGTTATATGAGCATATATATTTTTTTATAGCCGTACCGTCTTTTACATCGGGGTTATAGACATTATAACTTCCCGCCTTATCCTTGGGATAAGCACTTTTTTCACCCGTCGTAATATATACATCCATATCGACATCGCAACGTGCCGGAGTCTTACTTAAGGTATCAATTTCTATGCCATACAATCCTGCAACCGGTACATTTATCTTGAATGCCATTGCCGTACCATTGCCCATAAGCTGAACCCTAGCATAGTACTTTACATAGTTTGCATCATATGCCTTTCCTCCGGCATAGCTGTAGAATCCGTTTGTCAGAACTTCATCCAGCTTGTCAAGAGAGCCGTCCGCAACGGCTGTGGATGACTTGTATCCGAGATCTGTATAAAGATGCTTTGTAACATCATATTTAATTGTAGCACCATCAACGACATAGATTTCTTTTATTGCACAAACCTCTTCGCCAAACTCATTCGTTGTATACGCAGCTATGTTCGCTTTTCCAACTGCTCCCGGAGTTACAACTCCGTCTTCAGAAACATTTGCAACAGCCTCATTGTCGCTTCTGAAAGAAACAGGGTATGCGGATTTATCCTCAACTGCACTTCCGTCTGCCATAAAGAGAGATGTTGAAATTGCCGCAGTTTCTCCGGTGCCGCAAGAAAGTGTATCTCTGTCTATATCCGCAACAATTGTCGCAAGGCAGTTTTCGGTCTCCTCTCCATTTTCAATGAGATAGAACGTTCCGACAGTACCGTAAGTTCCGTTCGTCGCAAACTTAATTGTGTGAAGTCCTGCTTCCTCAAAAACAATTCCTTCTACATATCTCGGCTCGTCAACAACCTTTGTAAACTGATTGACCTGACCCTCCGTTGCGTTCTTTTCAACAGTACCTTCTTCATAGTTACTGTATCTGCCAACATATTCACCGTCAATATATACTTCAGTCTTTGTGTCTTTCCAATAGTTTCCGCACCACATTTCCATAGTGTATGTACCGGCTTTCGGAACAAATATATCGAAAGCTATCCAATCTCCGCTCGAAATCTGGAAACCGATGACTGCATTGTAGTTAAGCTCCGAATGAGCTGTGAAAAGTCCCTGAGATGAAGCATTGAAGCTGAAGAATCCGTCTGATGCCTTGAAATCCATCACCGAAAACGGTACTCGTTTTACCGCAGACGCCTCGGTCGAGCTTGACTCCCAAGCAAGACCAAGCTTCTCCACTACACCTTGGAGGTCATACTTTATACGTATGCCTGTGCTTTCCGCTTCTCCCTCCTCTGCAAATACCGCCGTAGGCAGAAGTGTCGCGACCAACATAATCGCAAGAAGTATTGATATAAAGCGTTTCATAATATATTCCTCCCATTTTAGATAAAAATAGATACTAACATTATAAACTTATATGTGCAAGTATTCAAGCAAATTCGTTGTAATATATGGACATTTTTATTTTTTTGTGGTATCATCCCAAATAAGAGGTGGTTTTCTTATGAAATCCTTTAAAATGGGGGTGCGTAACTTTGACATTCTCCCCGTGCTCGCAGGCTCTGTTATAAAAC
>JAFQVE010000470.1 GCA_017408185.1 Oscillospiraceae bacterium
CTATCAGAACCGCGACGTGACCGAGCCACAGCGAGACGGGGACCGCCGAATGGCGGTGGATGAGGTGTTATCACAATACCCCGACTTTGATACCGTCGCAGAATACGCAAAGGAAGCAGTCACCGCCCTCATCTCGGCAGGACTTGTCAACGGCAAGAATGGCAAAATCGCTCCTACGGACTACACCACGCGTGCGGAGGTTGCAGTACTTATCAAACGCATACTCGATTTTATAAAATAGTTTCAGGTAAAACAAAAAGGATTACTTTGGAGATTTACGTCTCCGGAGTAATCCTTTTCTTAGTATCATACGGGTAATTTAATTGTTTTCCTTTGAAGCTAACTTTGCGTATTCCGACGGTGTTATTCTAACGCGTTGTTTAAAAAGCCGAGAAAAGTATTGAACTGAATTAAAACCGAGCCGTTCTGAAATTTGGGTGAAATTCAATGAGGTTTTCTTTATGAGTCGCTGCGCCTCTGAGATTTTGAGATAGGTAAAATACGAAACAGGAGACTCTCCAACAAGCTCATTGCAAATGCGATTTAATTTTGAAGGGCTTATAGCACAGCCACGGCTAATGTCCTCTAGAGTAAGAACTTCGTTTATATGGGCAAGCATATATTCGGTTATGATATCTAATTGCTCGTAGCTGTAATTTTTGTGATTTGTAGTAAAGGCAGTGGTGTTTGAAGCTTCATCGGGTAGAAGTAGGCTTATAAGCAGAAGCTCTAATCTGTTTTTGATTAGCTGAAGCTCAAGAGCGGATACATCTGATTTCGGAACCATTCCGCGTGCGACGTTGCTTGCGAGCGTAAAGCAGCTTCTGCCGTGAGTTATAAGCTCCGTTAAAAGTGTTTTTTGCTTACTGTTCAGAGTGATTATACGATTGTAGATTGAGGAGAGAATATTCGATTTTGCCTCAAAACCAACAATACAAACAGTTGCCGAGCTTGGCTGAATGTCTTCATGAAAGCTATTCGGTGCAAAAATCATGAGCTGGTTTTCCGAAAGATCGTATTGTGTTCCGTCAACATATACGGAATGCACTCCTTTTTCAACAAAGAAGAGTTCGGGGAAATCGTGCTTTTCTCCAAGCAAATGTCTGCCTGTAAGTACAGAGTGATGAACAGAAAAAACAGAAGTGACAGAAATTGCGGAAGGTATATTGTTTTTAATATATTTAGTCATTTAATGCACCTCCTTGTATCTTGAAAAAATTATACAAATTTCTGAAAAAATCGTATAAAGCAAAAAGAATATTAATGTGGTAAAATTAAATTAAACTTAAGTTTATTATATAGTAAGTTTAAAAAAATGTAAAGAAAAATTAATTGGAGGAAAGAGAGAATGAAAAGGATTTTTGCATTCATAACAGTTATTGCGCTTGTTGTCGGGATGATTCCGATAACATATGCAGGCGCGGGAAACGACGGTTATAAGTATATGTTTAACCTGTCTTCACATAAGCATACACAACCGGGAAAAGCGGATTTACGCAACGGTGATTTCAGAGTCGATAATATGTCCGAAACGACAGAGTCTGCCACCTGGGGATTTTTAAATTGCAGTAACGCTCATTCAGTAAGCGCAAACGACACTTCCGTTGAATGGCAGATATATGATGAGGAAAAAGCAAATAACGATTTCGGAATCGGGTCAGCTCTTGGCTTTGAAATTTCTGTCGGAGCTTCGGGAGAATACGATCCAAAGCTTTGCGGAAAAGCTTCCGCAAACGGATTTAAGGCTGAAGTTTTTCTTATAAAAAAACCTCAGAATGCAACGGGTTGGATGTATTCTCCGGATAATGAAGAGACTTCAAACACGAGCTTCTTTGAAAACGTAAAAAAGATAAACTCTTATTACTCGTTGGGTGAGGTTGATTTTTACGGTGCTGACGGGACGGATATAACCGCGAGTCTTGAAGCAGTTGATATTAAAAATGCAGGTGAGTACTTTCTTGTTCTCATACCGTCGGGAAAGAACGAGAGCGCGGTATCAGCCGATGATATATGGAAAGCAGAGCTTTTAAGCTTTTCGCTGAATGAAGTACCGGAAAACACGGCGCAAGAAAAGGAGTTCGATCCGGCGGCTGCATATAGGTTTAAAAACCCGAATGATACGATTAGTCCGCTCGCTGCAAACGGTGTTTTTACCGCAGACAATATTCAGGTGAGATTTTATGGATATGTTGTACCGAACGCCCCTTTGGCGGTATTCGGTGTTCAGGTTGACGCATCCGGTACATACAATATTAATTTTAAAACAGATGAGGATGCAGCGGAAAACTCGGCGGCTCCGGCTATATACGTCATAGAGGATGATGGTACATATACAGGGAACACCGCGGCAAGTGCGCTGCTTGCGGGGAAGTCTCCCGTCGGATACTTCAATTTCTCAACCCTCGAGGCTTCGGATGGATATGTGGCGGTGACAAAAGACGGAACAGAACAGAGTGGTGCATCGGCGGTATATCTTGAGTCTGCAAAGAAATATTTCATCGTTATGTATATGGATGCAACGTCTTTTTATCTCAATGATGTTGCAGATACCGGAGATTTGGGGAATAAGGGCTACGCACCTGCTGAAGGTGGCGGAATATATTGGGGGGCAACACGTCTTGGAAAAAGCCACTACCAAGTTATGAGGCTCGCCGGCATCGCGCTTACTCCTTCGGCTGAGGATGCGGATCCCGGAAAAGCAATACCCGCACCTGCAATCAAAGCCGCAGAGCTTACAATTTCGGGAGAGAAGATTTTTGCGGGAAATTATGTGAAATCCGAAATATCCGTCACGGATGAGAATGATGCGCTGTGGATGTACGACTATGAAGCGATATACAAAACCTCAAACAGCAATGTATCCATTGATTCAAACGGAACTATAACAGGTGTTGCAAAAGGAAATGCCGAGGTCTGGGCAGAGATAACGGTTGACGGAAAAACCGTTATAACCAACAAAGTTGAGATAGAAGTTCTTCCGGTTCCGACGCTCTCAAGGCTTGTTATTTCATCAAATAAGGTGCTGCCGGATGTCGGCACTTCGGCACAGCTTACGGTTTCGGGATTACTTTCGGACGGAACTGAGGCAGATATGAGTAAATATGAAGTTTCGCTCACAAGCTCGAACCTTGAAGTTGCAACTGTTTCACCTGACGGAAAGGTCGATACACATAAATCAGGACTTGCTGTTATTACCGCAAGGACAATAAATGAAGATGGCTATGAAATTACAGGTAAGTATAACTTCAATGTGGGCGCAGCATCGAAGAATGTGGTCATAAATTTCATGGATACAGTGCTTAATGAAGATTTAAGCGCACCTGGACCCAGCCAGACACCCGGATATGAGATTGTAACGGATGAATCGGATACAACGTATTGGAACAGAACAAACTCAAACAATACGGACACAGAAAGGTTTATCTATTCCGGCGCAATCGGCCCCGTTTGGCCCGGAGCTGATGCCAATGCAAAAAGCGGAGTAACGCTTCTTGTAAACATTCCGCTTGAGCAGGACTACAGAATAGTCTATCGCGGTGCAAAGTGGAAAAACGGCGGGAATTTTTACGTCTTTGTTGATGATCAGTACATCGGAGAATATAAAGGGTTTGATGCAAGCTGTGACAAGGTGGTTGATTGCGGAGAGTTTGTTTTTAACACCGTTCACCTTACACCCGGTCCGCACAAGCTTGTGTTTAAGAAGAGCGAGCATGTATCTTACAGAGGTGCGCTGTTCTTAAAAGAAATCCGGTTTGAGGGTATAGCAGAGAGCGGCACGGAATTTAAGAATTTCTCAGCCGAGCTTCCGTCTGAGCTTGCTGTCGGTGAGGTTTTCGAAGGTGAGGCATTTGCGGAAATGTCAGACGGCTCTGTTCTCCACTTCGGTATAAACGACGATGGAAGCAAGGATTTATCAACAAAAGCAGTTCTCGAAACCGAGGATGATAAAATACTTGCCATAAGCGAATTTAGCGAAAACACAATAGGAAACAACGGAAAGATTCCGTATCAAATAAAAGGCATTGAAGCGGGGATTGCAACCGTTAAGTTCGGAATGATGATTCAAGGCAATCCGCATATAGAGACAAAAACGATTGAGGTTAAGAAGCTTGACCTTTCTTCGGTAAGCTTCTCAGATTCACGCAAAACTCTTTTCTGCGGAGCGAGTGCGGAGGTTTTTGCAGAAGCGAAGCTTGAAAATAAAAGAGCTCTCGGAGAAAAAAGCGCACCGATAATATATACGTCTATGGATGACAAGATAGTGACGGTGGACGGAAATACCATCACGGGCGTGAAGGTCGGAAAGACACAGATTAAAGCATCGGCAACCTTTAACGGAAAAACGGTGGATGGGTATCTTGACGTTGAGGTTGTGGATGAGGGTATTGCCGAAATAGAAATAACCTCCGGCGGAAGTGATAAGATAAGACTTTCGGATGATCCGACAGACCGCTATCCGCTTTGGGTAACTGCCAAAACAAACCTTGGAAACGACGTGGATATGTCGGATATTGAGATTTCTGCTGAGACGTTAACTCCTGATATTGCAAACATTGCACTTGAGAGCTATCCGGATGCAAACAGCGCTCCCACATATTATATCGAGCCGCGAATGGAAGGCACGGCAATGTTTAATGTTCAGATAAAGCTGCCACTGCAAACGATAACAAAAGAGGTTGAAATCCCCGTTGTGCCGGCAAAGACAAAGGCAACGCTGTTCACGGAGGAAAGACGCAAAATCGCAATTGAAAACGTTTCAAAATACTCGTGGGCAGAGTCCTCTGCACAGACTCAGATATCAAGAGCGGATAAATATGTCGGGCTTGAAGAGCAGATATATAATCTCTTCCCGTCTCAGGAAATACCGAGAAGTATGACTGTCGGTGCCGAGGGAGACCCGGAAATGTATTATTGCCGCTATTGCGGAACTGATCTGCAGGCAGAATATGCAAATTTCCCGTGGAAACACGCACCGCTTACAAGACCGTGGAAAATCCAGTGTCCGGATTGTAAGCGTCTGTTCCCGTCAAATGATTTTGAAAGCTTTTATAAGCTTGGACTTAATGAATACGGAGAATTCATTTATCAGGCTGCGCTGGATAAGCACCGCGAGCTCTTTGGTGATAAAACAATAGATGAGCCGGGTACAAAACATAGTGAGCAGTGGAAGAAATACTACGGCTACGGAGTAGAGGGCGGATATCTTACAAACATCCTTTACGATGACCTTGAGGATAACAAGACAATAAACTGCGGACGTGGGCTTCGCGACGGAGAAACTGTGGAAACATGGGGTGTTGACGATGGCTACGGCTATGTGCCGTCAAAATCCGACGGAACGCCGTATGGCTACACTGTTGATAATAAATTCATAACAGAACGCCATCTGTATATCGCAGAATACGCCCACAGTGCTTTGTGGAGATACCAGAACGGCGACGGCGGCGGTATGCTTACCCATGCGATAGACTCGAACGCAAACGCATATTACTATACCGGAGACATCAGATACGGAAGGACTGCGGCAATACTTTTAGACCGCCTTGCAGACTTTTTCCCGGATTATGATATAAAGGTTTTCGGAGATGATGTGTGGAACTCTGATGGCGGTTCAAACAACGGAAAGCGTGAGGGGCGTATATGGGAAACCGGTCTTGTTATGAACAATGCGCGTTCGTATGACAAGGTCTTTGAGCTTTATGACGACCCGTATGTGCTTTCATTTATACAAAACAAAGCAAGTCAGTATAAAATGCGAAGCTCAAAGCAAACTCCGTCACAGATACGGCAGCATATTGAGGATAGGCTGATACGGGAAAGCCTTGATTGCGTTCGCCGCTATGAGGTTTTCGGAAACTTCGGCCCGGCACAGCAGGTGACGACAATATGTGCAATAGTTTTAGACTCACCCGATGAAACAAAGCACTGGCTTGAGTATCTAAACAAACCGGGCTGGAAGAACGTAAAGCCCTTGGCAACAGGCGGTGGAATAAATGAGGTTCTTTTCTCCACGACCGATGCCGACGGTATGAGTGATGAAGCTTCGGAATACGGAACTATATGGCTTGATGGTTTGATAAGCGTTGCGGAATCTCTCAGCTATTATGAAGGGACCGAAGATTTAGAAAAAACAAAATTTACGAACAACCCGAAGTATAAGCAGATGTTTTACGGTTTGCTTCCGGTATACGCTGCAAAGAGCTACTCGGCACAGATAGGCGATTCGGGAACTACTGCGGGAAATTCGCACTGGTTGGATGAGGCTCTTGCGCTTCAGGGATATATTGAGACAAAGGACCCGGTTTTTGCACAGTTTTTGTATATGCTCAACGGCGACAAGGTGGACGGGCTTCATTACAGTATAGATACAAAAGATCCCGAAAGCCTTCAGCGTGAGATTTCCGATATTATTGACAAATACGGAACGCTTGACCTTAAGTCGGATATACTGACGCATTTCGGATATGCGATTCTGCGTGACGGCAAAGCCTTTTCAAGTAATGTGACGGCGACAACAGCGGATGATACAACGAGAAATGCATGGCTCTATTTCGGCGGTGCTGCAACAAGCCACGGTCACGAGGATAGCTTAAATCTCGGACTCACCGCTTTCGGACTTAACTTCCTGCCGGACCTCGGATATCCTGAAAAAACAGGTTCAGATCCAAACAGAATGCAGTGGGTTTCAAATACGCTTTCGCATAATACCGTGGTTGTAAACGAAAAAATGCAAAAGGAAAACAGCGAAATCCACGGCAAAGTAAAGCATTATGATGATACGGATATGGTCAAGGTAATTGATGTTTCCACAAAATACAGCTACGAGGATGAGAACATTGACGAGTATCGCCGGGCTGTTGTTATGATTAATGTGGATGACAAGAACTCCTATTATGTTGACCTGTTCAGGATTCTCGGTGGAAACAGCCATATTTACAGCCTGCACGCACAAAGCAACGAGATAACAAAGACTGAAGGATTAACGCTTGTTCCCCAGGTTGATGAAAACGGAAAGTATATCGGAACATATGCAGGACCTGATGTAGAATATGGTCCGGATCCGGGAGGGAATTCGCCGAACAACAAGTATCCGCTCGGATATACGTGGATTAATAACGTAGACCGTGATGAAAATCCGGAGGATAAAATAGAAGTAGATTTCAAAATAAAAGACTTCAACAAGGCTATTTCAAACTCCAATGGACTGGGGCTTTACGTGACGATGCTCAACGGCACAAATGTAAAGCAGGGCGCAGATGTAAACGTTGCAATTGCAGACGGATATGTGCCGGATAAAGCAGAAAATAAGCGGATTGATAAGCTTAAGTATGTGCTTGTTGAAAACGAGGGAAGAAATCTCGACACTGTGTTCACAACGGTTTACGAGCCGTATCGCGGAAGCAGAACTCTTCTTGGTGCCGAAGAGCTTCAGATGACAAAGGTAAGCGGAACCGGACGAGCGGATGATGCATGCCGCGCCGTTAAGGTCACGCATGCAGACGGACGGATTGACTATGTATTCTATGCCACAAACAACAATGTTCTCTATTCGGTGACAGATAATGAGCGAACAATTAACTTCCGCGGTGCGATAGGTGTATATACCATTGAAAACGGCACGAATACATACGATTATGTTCTTGACGGAGATATAATCGGCGAGACAACAGGGAAAAGGGCTTCGATAGAAGGCATAGTTACAGGCTTTACAAAGACGCTTGAGGAGAAAAATGAAGTATGGCTTCGCCCGACCGAGTCCGTTTCAGCAGAGGAGCTTGCGTCACTTGCAAACAAGGTTGTGATAGTGGACAACGGCGAAACCACACGAAGCGGCACATTCAAGATTGTTTCGGCGAAACAGAGCGGCGATGATATCATTCTTGATGTCGGAAGAATAACACCTATAAGAAAGTTTGTGGATATGTACAACGAGGACTTGGGGTATGTATATACAATAGCGGAAGGTCAGGAAGCGCGCATCCCGCTGTCTTCGGAAAATGACCTTTCTCCGCGGTTTGACGACGTACAGAATGTGTATACCGTAAGTGCCGGAAGCGGGTTCTCTCTTGCAATAAAAGCAGAAAGCGATATTGAGGGAACAACGCTTACGTATGAGCTGACAAATGCCCCGAGAGGCGCTTCGATAAATAAAGCAACGGGAATAGTTTCGTGGAAGCCGGATGGCTCTCAGGTGGGGAATAACCACTTTGCAGTTACAGCGCAAGACAGCGACGGGCGAGAGTCAACAGCTCACTTTACCGTAACGGTTTACGGTAGTACGACCGGCAAGCCGTCCGCAGACAATTCCGGTGATACCACTGCACCGTCCGGTGGCGGCGGTGGTGGCGGTGGCGGTGCCGCACCAAATGATAAACCGGATGACACGGCAAATACCGATGAAACCGACAAAACCGAAGACGGAGAAAATGCACCCGACACGTCGGGTGAAACGGATGCTATCCGTTTCACAGACCTTGATAACCACGCATGGGCAGCGGACGCGATAAACACACTCGCGCAGAACGGAATAATAAGAGGAACAACATCTGACACGTACTCCCCGGCAAACAACATAACCCGCGCAGATTTCGCGTCCCTGCTCGTCCGTGCATTTGAGCTTTCAAGTGAGAACACGGAAAACTTCGCAGATGTTACGGCAAGCGATTACTTTGCATCCGAGCTTGCGATTGCACGCAATGCCGGAATAATCAACGGTATCGGTGATAACAAGTTTGCGCCGCGAAATACAATCACCCGCCAGGATCTGATGGTAATAGTCTACCGCGCACTTTCA
>JAFQVE010000471.1 GCA_017408185.1 Oscillospiraceae bacterium
GCAAAAACACGCGCTGCGTCTGCTGTTACCGTGATCTTTCCGCCGATGAGGATGCGCTCGGCACAGTCGGCATTTTTCAGTATACCTTTTGCGCACTCTGCATCTATTTCACCACTTCGGCGCGCAACATAGCATTCGCCTACAAAGGCATCAAGCGGTATGCCTTCAACGGTCTTTCCGTCGGGCAGAAAGTGGAACGGTGCGTCTATATGCGTTCCGTTGTGAACGCACATAGCAAGCTCCGAAAGATTATAAAGCTCACCTGCATCCGTGCTTTTCAGCCTTTTAAGCTGCGGCTTCGGATCTCCCGGATATACATTACAGGAGAGCACCTCTTGAGATATATCGATTATCTTCATATTACCATCTGTTCATATTGAATTCGTGCTTTTCGCGGTACGCTTTTTCAAGCTCCTCGGGGGTGATATCGTAGCAGATCAGCACGTCGTTGTAATACATCAGCACGTCGCACATCTCTTCAACGAAGTGTGCGCGTACCTCGGGGTCGCTCATTATTTTTGAAGCGCCCTTTTTCTTTATGATATCGCTGACCTCGGCAACCTCGCCGTGAAGCCACAGAAGCTTTGAGACGGATCTTTCGGGGGAAAGACCGCCCCATCGCTCAAGGTTCTTCTCCTGGAGTACCTTTTGCATTTTCTGCATTTCCGCAAATGTAAGTTCGCTCATACTATCTCCTTGATGTGAGGGTGTTTGATTTATATTAACACAAATCTTTGAAAAGGTAAATAGTATTTCCGTTGATTATCGGAAAATTGTGTTGTATAATGAAACAAATTGACGGAGGTCATTATGAAGATATTTGCACCGAATTATTATAAAAGCTTTAAATGCATAGCGGATAAATGCCGCCACAGCTGTTGTATCGGATGGGACGTGTATGTAGACGAGGACGCGCAGGATAAATACTCGGTTATGGACGGCAGCCTCGGGGAGCGCATAAGAGAAAGCCTTAAAGAAAAGGATGACGGCGTGTGCTTTGAGATGCGCGAGGACGGCAGATGCCCCTTTTTAAATGCTTGCGGCCTTTGTGACATTATAAGCGAAAAGGGGGATGCGTACATCAGTGAGATCTGCCGTGAGCATCCGCGGTTTTATAACTTTTTTTCAGACCGTGCGGAGGTTGGACTTGGCATCTCATGCGAGGAGGCGGCAAGGATAGTTTTGTCCTTTGATGGAAATTATGAGCTTGCCTGCATCGGGGAGGATGAATGGGAGGCCGAAGAGCCGACAGAGGATGAGCTTGCGATACTCTCAAAGCGCGATGAGCTTATCGGAATATTGCAGGGAGAGGGAAATATAGATGAAAGGGTAAAGCGAATGCTTCTCTCGGCGGGTGCATCTGTTCCGAATCGCGGTATTGACGAGTGGTATGAGGTGCTTTCCGATCTTGAACGGCTTGACGCTCTGTGGGGCAATTATCTTGATATGCTTTTAATCACATCTGATGATGAATGCCAAGCTGATCTTGAAAAGCCGCTTGAAAACCTGATCGTGTATTTTGTATACCGCCACGTTTCCGCCGCGCCCGATAAGGATGATATTGCGTGCAGGGCCGCATTTGCATATCTCGGTTACCGTGTAATATCCGCTATGTGTGCGGCAAAAAAGAAAAAGGACGGCAAATGCGACTTTGCCGACCTTTGTGAATTTGCGCGTGCCTACAGCACGGAGATTGAATATTCGGAGGAGAATACAGAGCTGCTTCTCGAATTGATGCGCCGCCTCAGTTCAGCTCTTTGAGTATGGCTTCCGTTACCGCCTTTGCAAGTATCTCAGAGCCTTCCTTGCCGAAATGCACCCAATCGCAATGCAGGGAAGCATCTATGCCGTTGCTGACGGTGTAAAGATCGTTAACAGTAACGCCAAGCTCATCCATAAGCGCCCTTGCGGCACCGTTGTATCGCTCGATATCTGCGTTAAAGCGGCAGAAATCGGGCGATGCTTTTTCTTCGAGTATCGATGTGGAGAGGGCAAAGATGATCTTTGCCTCCGGGAATAGCTTTCTGAGCATTGCGTGTATTCTTCTTAGATAATAAACGTATATATCGCACGGGGTAAGCGGCTCATCGCCGTTGAGGCGCAGTACGTCCCATAGACCGTTGTTCCAATGGATGAGATCTATCTTGATATCTTCTTTTTTCAGACGCTTTGCCCAATCATAGAGCGCACGCAGAGTATACTCCGCAAATCGGCAGTTCTCGTTTGGGTAATATACGTTTGCCTTGCCATCAAGCATTTCTTTAACGTATATTCCGTATCCGGGGCTTACCGTGCCCGCACCAAAGCGTATGGAATCACCTATAAGGAATACGTTTTTCATTCTTTATGCCTCCTTTTTATCAAGCTTTCTGTTACGGAAATACAGCGCAAGGTCCGCCGATACCATCAGAAGGTTGATAAAGTAGAATATAAGAACGTACCATTTCTCGGAAAAAGATGCCATATATGCTTCATTTGCAAATTTGGATGCGATACCCGCTATGTAACCGAATATGATAAAGCACAGAAAGCCTGCGCTCTTTCCCTTGGCGGTGCGTGCCTTATATGACTTCACAACATTCAGCGGCCACGAAGCACCGAAGCTGAGTATCATAATTATTTCAAGAATCTCCGACATGGCTTTACCTCCATATAGCGTAATAAAAGCGTTAGCCGATTAAAGATGTACAGATTTCTGAGATATATCTGAGTTTAGATCATCACGTTTGTTTGTTTTTGCTATTGCGAAATCAACATCATAGGTTTATAATAGCACATAAATGCCTGTATTACAATAGATTGATGCGGTTATCATTAAAATTGTTTTTTCATAAGGAGAAAACAGCGTGACGTTTTTTATTATTTTTTCACTTTGTATTCTTGCCGCAACCAAGGTGCTGACACAAAGCCGCTATGCGAAGAAAAACACCAAGGGTATCGCGGATTCAGCTATGTTCAATGCATTGGTCTTCGCAACTATGGGGCTTATCGCATTTCTTCTTTCGGATATCAGCGAGATAGACCTTTCGCTCTTTGTCGGGGCGGCGTTCTTCGGCTTTTTCAATGTTTCCTTTCAAATGCTGTATCAGATCGCGCTCTCCTGCGGGCCGACGTCCATCACGGCGCTGATAGCGAGCCTTGCTTCGATAGTTCCGCTTATAGCCTCCGCGGTTTTTTATAAGGAGCCGCTCAGTCCCGTCAATCTTGTAGGTGTTGTTCTGATAATTGTTACACTCGTAATAAACGCGGATATAAAAAGGGACATCGGAGAGGGGAAGCCAAAAAACGTAAGCAGAAAATGGTTCTTGCTTATTATGCTTGCATTCTGCGGAAACAGCCTTGGGATGATCTCTCAGCAGCTGTATGCAAAAACAACGGGAGCGACAAGCTCCTCGGCTTTTGTTGCGTGCTCTTCCTGCGTTGCATCCGTTGTCGCACTTGCTGTTTACGGAGTGCTGCGCATAAAAGGGGAGAGAATGTCCTATAAGCTCACTCCGATGAAGCTGTTGCCCTGCGTTGCTGTGGGTGCTGTGCTCGGCGTGTTTCAGATAATCCACACATATGCAATGTCCGTAATACCCGGCACGGTGCTCTTTCCCACCTACAGCGCTGGAGCTACGATAGCGATAGCACTTGGCAGTACTTTGGTATTCAGGGAAAGGCTTTCGCGCGCACAGTGCTTCAGCCTCATTTTCGGCATCGCCGCAATTGTCTTAATAAATATATAATCTATAGAAAGGGTTCGAGGATTTGAACCGATCCGTTAAAAACGGACAGTGACAAAAAAGACCTCCTATGGTAGAATTAAGAAAACTACCATAGGAGGATTTTTTATGCCAAGAGAATACAGACGAATGTTAGACTGTGAAGATGAGATATTAAAAATGCGCGAGGAAGGAAAAACAAAGCGCGAAATATGCGAAGCATTTGGTTTTACAATGAAGCAAATGAGCAATTTTGTAACAAGGCACAATTCTCGTCAACGCAAACTTGCCGCAGGCATAGCAATAAAGAAGAAAGGCAGACCACCAAAAGATTACGTTGTCAGCGAGCAAGCCAAGGTTGCAGAATTGAGATACATGCTTGCTCGCAAGGATGCCAAGATAAAAAGTTTGCAAATGGAAAACGAACTGATGCGGGATTTTCTCTCGCTCACAGAAAGGAAGTGAGAATAAGCGTAAAATATATGGTAATTTATCGCCATAAGGATAAGTATTCAATCAGTGAAATGTGCCGGTTCTTCGAGGTGTCAAGAAGTGGCTACTATGACTATGTCAAAAGAATGAATGAACCTGCATGGGATCTGCCTCTTGCTAACAAGATCAAGGAATGCCAGGATAAGTGCGGAAAAACCTATGGTTATCGTCGAGTACACATTTGGTTAGAGCGTAACGGCATATATAAAAACCCAAAAACAATCCTAAGAATCATGCAAAAATACAATTTGCTTTCAGTTGTCAGAAGACGTAGATTCTACAAATACGGCGAACATTTACATAAATACAATAACATTTGGAAGCAGAACTTCAAAGCAGACAGACCGAATCAAAAGTGGGCAACGGATATCTCGTACATACACACAAAACAAGGCGTTCTGTATCTTTCGATCATTAGAGATCTGTATGACAACAGTATTGTTGCATACAAGACCGGAACACAACAAACCGTTAATCTGGTGTTGGACACCATTAAAGCAGCAAAGAGAAAAGAGAAAGTCACTGCAGAGTTGCAGCTCCACAGTGACCAAGGCTTTCAATATACTTCACACGCATATTTTAAGCTAACACAATTTTACAACATAACTCCGTCAATGTCAAGTAAGGGAAATCCTTATGACAATGCTATGGCGGAAAATTTCTTCTCGATTCTCAAAACCGAGTGCATTTACCGCGTGAAACTGAAAACCTATGAGGAGGCTCGCCTCCTCATAGGTGAGTACATTCGCTTCTACAACAACGATCGTATCCAAACTAAAACAAAACTGACTCCGCTTGAAAAACGAAGTCAGTATGTTGCTTAGCATTTATTAAATTCTACCATAGAGGTCTTTTTTGTACTGTCCGTACAATTTGGGGCACAACA